>CAZIII010000132.1:0-6064 GCA_964539425.1 uncultured Tissierellaceae bacterium
CTATACTATATGCAAATGGCATCATAACTATAGTTAAGAATGCTGGTATTGCTTCTGTAAAATCATCAAAATCAATTTCTTTAATTGGGCTCATCATAAATAATCCAACTAAAATCAATGCTGGAGCTGTTGCAGCTCCTGGTATCATTCCAAATAATGGAGCAAGTATTAGTGCTAATCCAAACATAACTCCTGTTGTTAGAGCAGTAAGACCTGTTCTACCACCTTCAGCTACTCCTGCAGCTGACTCAACATAAGTAGTTACAGTAGAAGTACCTAACATAGCACCAACTGTTGTACCTATAGCATCTGATAATAATGCTTGTTTAACTCTAGGTAATTGACCATCTTTATCAAGCATACCTACTTTAGAAGATACTCCTATTAATGTACCTATTGTATCAAATATATCTACAAACAAGAATGAGAATACTACTATTAACATATCGAATGTAAGTATATTAGTCCATTCAAATTTCATAAATACTGGAGCCAATGATGGTGGCGCTGAGAATATCCCTAGGAAAGTTCCGTTTGGCATGTAACTAACTCCCATTGGTAGACCAATAAGTGTTGTAATTAAAATACCGAAGAATAATGCTCCTTTAACCTTTTTAGCTAAAAGGAATCCTGTTAAAATAAGACCAATTATTGCTAACAGTGGAGCTGGCTGAGTTAAGTCTCCTAAGCTAACTATTGTTCCACCTTCTGCTATTACAATTCCTGCATTAACAAAACCAATTAAAGCAATAAATAGACCTATACCTACTGATACTGCCTTCTTTAAGTTCATAGGGATTGAATTGAAAATTGCCTCTCTTACATTAAAGAATGATAATAGTATAAATATAATCCCTTCAATAAATACTGCTGTTAAAGCAAATTGCCATGTGTGTCCCATACCAAATACTACTGTGTAAGTCAAGAATGCATTAAGTCCCATACCTGGCGCAAGTGCAAATGGATAGTTTGCCATTAATGCCATAGCAGCACAGGCTATGAAAGCCGAAAGTGCTGTTGCTGTAAATACTCCACCAAAATCCATACCAGCTTGTGAAAGTATGTCAGGGTTTACAATCAAGATATAAGCCATTGTCATGAAAGTTGTAATACCTGCCATTATTTCGGTTCTTACATTGGTATTATGTTCCTTTAGTTTAAATTGCTTTTCGAAAAAACCAACCGCTGCATCATTTTTACTAGACATAATATTCCTCCTTATTTAATAAGTATTAGAAAAAAGTCCTCCTTCCTACTTAATATATATTTAGTAATTAAACTAAATCTTATTTGATAACTGGTGAAAGAATCTTAAAGTTATTTACATCTATAAGTCCTTTATCAGTTATTTTCCAAGCTGGGCTAGTGGATAGTGCTAAAAATGATAGATGCATTAAAGGAGCGTGAATTTTGCATCCTAGGTCTTTTATTATAACATTTTCAACTTCAGCTATTTTTTCACTTACTTGGTGTCCGTCTAGTTCATCTGTTATAAGTCCACCTACCGGTAGTCTCATTTCAGATATAATCCTGCCTTTATTGGCAATGGCTATGCCTCCGCCCATTTCAATAACAGCGTTTACGGCAATAGTCATATCCTTAATATTGGTTCCTGTCACTAATATATTATGCGTATCATGTGCAACAGATTCCGCAAAGGCTCCTTCTCTTAGTCCAAATCCCTTTACAAATGCTTTGCCAATATAATTTGTACGATTATATCTCTCAACACAAGCTATATACAGAGTATCATTAGATACATCAGCTTCTACTAATCCCCTATTCACTCTTAGGGTTTCTTCAGATTTCCCAGTTAGATTCTGATCTGGTATAACTTCTATACATCTAACTCTAGCACTGGAACCTTCTGCTTCTATTTCCAAATCTTTTTCAGAAATAGGACCTATTTTTACGGATTTTTTTACTTCTTCAGGATAAGTATATCTAGGTAAGTCTATTAATAAATCTCCCTTAGATGCAACTAATTTACCCTTTAAGAATACTCCGGCTACTGTCATTTCGTTTATATCATCTATTATTGCAATATCAGCTTGTTTTCCTGGAGATAGTACACCAACATGGTCAAATCCAAAATATGTTGCTGGATTTATTGTAACCATTTGTATAGCTTCTACAGGGCTTACGCCTTGCTTTATTGTTCTTCTAACTATTTCATTCATATGTCCTAGGGTCTCTAAATCTGCAGCTACCATGTCATCAGTAGCTAATATACATCTTCTTGAGTCCATTCCCTCTTCAGTTACTGCCCTAATACATTCAGCCATATTCTTTTGAGTAGAACCCTCTCTCATGAAAACATATACACCCTGACGTAGTTTTTCTACTGCTTCTGCCTTAGTCGTAGTCTCATGACAGGAACATTTCCCCGCTGCTGCAATTATATGGGCTGCTAATTCTTTACCGAATAATTCTGGAGCATTCCCATCTACTACCATATTCTTTGATCTTGCATACATAGTTGAAGAAAGTAGATCTGTAATTATTTCAGGTGTGTTTCTATATACATGTTTTGCATTACTAAATCCTTGTAATTCACCAATTCCGATTATATTCTTGTAATTTAGTAAGTCTTCCATATCCTTAGAATTAACATCATATCCTGCTGTTTCTAAATCAGGACAATCTGGTGTAAGTGCAGGTACTACTAAATAAACATTTGATGGTACAAAATCAATTTCATCAGCCATAGCCTTCATACCTATTGGTCCAAGTGCATTTCCTATTTCATGAGGGTCTGCAACTAAGGTAGTAGTCCCTGAAGGTATTGAAAGTCTTGAAAATTCTGTAACAGTAAGCATACTAGACTCAAAATGCATATGTGAATCTATAAAACCTGGTGATAGATATTTTCCATCTACATCTATTACTGTAGTTTCAGGTCCAATTAAATCCCTACAATCTCCTACTAATAGAATATATTTATGTTTAATAGCTATATCAGCCTTATATATCTCCCTAGTAATGACATTTACTACTTGACCATTTGTCAGCACCACATCTGCATGTTCCTTAGTTCCCATTAATGCATCTATAGAAGATCTATATTCCATAGCCATTTTTAAGTATTTTGTGTCTCTCAAATATATTACCTCCCCTCTACTCTTTATCTAATAGAGTTTTATTAATATCTATTTCATCTATAATACCTACTATTGCAGCGTCTATAGGCGCATCCATCTTTCTAGCTGCAATTCTACTGGCAGTACCTGTAGTAAAAGCTACTAATTCTCCTATACCTGCACCTACAGTATCTACAGCAATAAGTGGATCTCCCTTTGGTCTTAAATCTAAGTCGAGAGGCTGTGTTACCATTAGTTTTGATCCCACTAATTTTTCATCTTTTCGTGTAGCTACTACTGTTCCGATTACTCTACCAATACGCAAAACTAGCCCCCCTTATTGAAATTAATTTGTATGTTCATCTCTCTTGCTCTATCCTTTGCCAATGGTGTGATTATGGTTCCATTCAAAAGATTCAAGTTTTGATTTTGATTTAAATTTAGTATATCTCTTTCAGTAATTACTTTTTTATTTTCATTTATGCTATTAGTCTTATTTAAATCTACTTTATTTGTTTCTAACATTATGCTAAAATTTTCTAAGTAATTATCTTCTTTTATTTCTGTTGCACCCATTTTCTTTATTGTAGAAATGTGACCTTCAAGGATACTTGAGATTTCTTTATTATTTGTTTCTTTGCCCAAATAATACCTCACAGAGCTAAAGTCAATAAATACATTTTTCCCTCCATATAGGAAAGTCCAAATAAGAGTTGGTATGCAAGAATCTATCATTCCCAATGACACTTTTGAAAGGGTATTCATTGTGATATTTGGAGCTATTATGGTGGAATAATCTTTTGTTATATCTTTAAGTCTGAAAATATCAGCTTCTCTATATACATTTACTGGAGACAAAGAGTTAATAATCTCTTTTGTATCAATTAATTGCTCTGCCATAAATGAAAAAGCTAAAGATATTTGAAGGCCTTTATTCTTAAGTTCTTTGATATGCTTTACTCTATTATCTAATCCAATAGTGGATCCTGTAAGAACTACAAGGGCTTTTTCCCCTTTTGAAGAGGAGGAATCACCCTTGAGCCTATTAGATATATCCTGAAGTATATTTTCAGTTATCTTTGTTTTCATCTAAAACACTCCAATTTGATTATTCGTATTGTTTTAAGATAACTCTTTCAACTTCTGCATGTGGTCTCGGTATTACGTGAACTGAGTGAAGTTCTCCAACGGATCTTGCTGCTTCTGCACCTGCATCTACTGCAGCTTTAACTGCACCTACGTCTCCTCTAACCATTATAGTTACAAGACCAAAACCAATTTTCTCATATCCTACTAATGTAACATTTGCAGCCTTTACCATTGCATCTGCTGCCTCAATACTTCCTACTAATCCTTTAGTTTCAACTAATCCTAATGCTTGACTCATCATTATTCCTCCTTATATTTAGAAATAAACTATTCGCTATTTTTTCTTACTCTCTACCTTTGCTTTTACTTCTTTTTCTTTTTTTGCCTCTGCTTTTTCTTCATGATTATTTAAATTTTTAGCAAACTTAGCTATTAATGCATCTACTTCTTCATGAGGTCTTGGTATTACATGGGATGAAAATATGGTACCTACCCTATTTCCTGCTTGAACTCCTGCATCTACTGCTGCTTGCACAGCCGCTACTTCTCCAGCTATTTGAATATTCACTCCCACAGCTTTACCTACACCTATTATCTTTTCTACTCCAACTAAAGTCACTTCTGCTGCCTTTGATGCTGCATCTAAAGCAGTAACTGCAGTTGTAAGTCCTAATGCCTCTATTAGGCCTAATGCTTTATTCATATCACACCTCCGTCTTAACTAACGGTTATTTTTTATTCTATTTGCTGCTTCATCTAGAGTTATGGTAGCATTTCTAGTGTTTTTCTCTTCTACTTGTCTCTCGCCTTTTATTATGTCTAATATTATTTCATTTTCTTTATTATCTAAATTCGACCCATTACCATGAACTCTATCACCAATAATTGGACTATTATCTTTTATAATGTTTTTCATTGCAACCCTAGATAATGGATTCACCATAATTATTCACCACCATCAAAATCAAATATTTTATCCACTTCATCATGAGGTCTTGGAATTACATTTGCTGAAACTACTTCTGCTATTTGAGCTGCTCTTATTTTAGCATTTTCTACTGCTGCTGTAACTGCAGCTACATCTCCAGTAACTGTAACAGATACCAGTCCGGATCCTACTAATTGAAAATCCATAATTCTTACACTAGCAGCTTTTAGCATAGTATCGGCTGCTTCAATGGCTGCAACCATAGATTTAGTTTCAACCATTCCTATAGCTTCTCTCACTTTACCCCACCTTCTTCATTAAATATTTGGGTACTTGCCAGGCATATAGCTTAATTATTTGTATTACCATTATCTTCTTTTCTATATGTTTGGGAAGTATTTACTTATATCTATATTATCATATCCTGGTATAATAGCTCTACTAAATTTTTCATCTTTGTCATCTAGAGGTTTTGTTGCATCTATACCTACTTTATCTGTAACCCCTCTTAGATCATGGGAAGGTTCTAGTGAAGATCCTAATGCTCCTTCAACTATTGTAAAATCCTGTGATGCCTGAGCTCTAGTAGTTATGGCCCACTCTATATCTCTAAGGTCAAATATATCTACATCCTCATCTACTATAACTACATGTTTTAAATCCTTATTCAGCCCTAGAGCTGCCAGAATTGCTGTTTTAGCATCACCTTTTTTGTGTTTTCTAATGGATATAAAGGCGTTAAACCTATAGCCTCCACCTTCTGTAACATTTACATCTACTACATCTAGTTGATTCTTCAGATGATAATATAGTTCAATTTCTCTTACCAAACCGTTGGTAACATGCTCTTCTCTACAAGGAAAAGCTGTTTGATAAATAGGATTATTTCTATGCATCACCGCATCTACTTCGATAATTGGATGAGGAGCTTGAGCACCATAATATCCCATCAATTCTCCGAATGGGC
>CAZIII010000133.1:0-6036 GCA_964539425.1 uncultured Tissierellaceae bacterium
TCTATACATTCATTACATATATATACATTTGGTCCTGCAATAAGTCTTTTTACTTGTTCCTGTGGCTTTCCACAAAAAGAGCATCGAAGCTGTTTTTCATCAAATTTTGCCACGGTGACACCTCACTTAATTTATTTTCTTTCTATTACTTCATCTATTATACCATATGCTTTAGCTTCTTCAGCTGACATATAATAATCCCTATCTGTATCTCTAGATACCTTTTCTAAAGGTTGACCAGTTCTTTCAGAGAGGATTTCATTGATTTTATCTCTCATTTTCAAGATTCTTTCTGCATGTATTCTAATATCCTCTGCTTGACCTTGAGTACCGCCTAGAGGTTGATGTATCATGACATCAGAATTTGGTAAAGCAAATCTTTTACCTTTTGTACCAGCTGCAAGTAAAAATGCACCCATAGATGCAGCCATACCCATACAAATTGTTGATACATCTGGTTTGATGTATTGCATAGTATCATATATGGCAAATCCAGCACTTACTGACCCGCCTGGGCTGTTTATATAAATTTGAATATCTTTGTCTGGATCTTCTGCTTCTAGAAATAATAGCTGCGCTACTGCTAGACTTGCAGTTACATCATTAATTTCACTACCTAGAAAAATTATTCTTTCCTTTAACAATCTTGAATAAATATCATAGGATCTTTCACCTTTACTTGTTTGCTCTACGACCATAGGTATTAAAGTCATTTAGAACCCTCCTAACATTTATTTAAATTTAACATTTGCCATAAGTAAATCAATTACTTTTTGATTAATTATAGCAGTTTTTAGGAAACCTAAATCTCCCTTTTTCATATCTTTTATAAATTTCTCTACATTATCTTGTTTGTATGAAGCAGCCATCTTTTCTAACTCTTTATCTATATCTTCTTCAGCTACTTCCATATTTTCAGCCTTTCCAATTGCTTCAAGTACTAAATCACCTTTAACTCTTTTAGTAGCAGTTGGCTTTAGTTGTTCTTTTAAGTCAGCTTCTGTTGAATTAGTTATTTGTAAATATTGTTCTAAATTTAAGCCTTGCATTCTCATTCTATATTCAAATTCTCCAACTTCATTTTCTAATTGGGAATCAACCATAGCCTCTGGTATATCAATTTCACAAGATTCTATAACTTTTTCTAACAAGTTGTTTTCATTTTCAATTTCTTCTCTGTTTTTGAAATCTTGTTCTAGTTTTTCTCTAATGCTTGCTTTATATTCCTCTAAAGTATCAAAATCTGATACATCTTTTGCAAATTCATCATCCAATTCTGGTAACTCTTTCTCTTTTATTTCATGAATAGTTACTTTAAAGGTAGCTTCTTTCGCTTTTAAACTCTCTTCGTGGTATTCTTCTGGGAAAGTTACAACAACTTCAACTTCCTCACCTTTATTTTTACCCACAAGTTGTTCTTCGAAACCTGGAATAAATCTATTTGATCCTATTTCTAATGATTGACCTTCTGCAGTTCCACCATCAAACTGAGCTCCATCAACATATCCAGCATAGTCAATAGTAAGCATATCTCCTACTTTAACGGCTCTATCTCCAGCATCAATTATTCTTCCATTCTTATCTTGTGCTTCTTTTAGTTCATTTTCAACAAGTTCATCAGTTACAATATACTCTGCTTTTTCAATTTCTATACCCTTATATTCACCTAATACTACTTCTGGTTTTACAGTTACAGAAACCTTAACCATAACTGGTTTGTCTTTTTCGATTTCTTCAATATCAACTTCTGGTGAATCAACTGGCTCAAGATTTAATTCCTCTATTGCATGATTATAAGCTTCTGGTAAAAGTATATTTATTGCATCTTCATAAAATATCTCTTGTCCATAGTTCATTTCAATCATCTTTCTTGGAACTTTACCCTTTCTAAAACCTGGAATATTAAATCTAGATCTATTCTTTAGATATGCTTTTTGTAATGCTTCTTCAAAATTACCCTCTGCTATTTCAATGGTAAAATTAACTGTATTATTTTCCTTACTTCCAAAAACTGCCTTCATCTACATTTTCCTCCTTAAACGATATATTTATCCATTTTAAACTAACTTATTATATCATAAAATTATAACATAACAAATAATATTATCAATACAGAATATCAAAAAACATAGTAAAAAACCAATGGTACAAATCCACTGGTTTTAATATGGTGCGGGAAAGAGGACTTGAACCCCCACGTCAATGACACTAGATCCTAAGTCTAGCGCGTCTGCCAATTCCGCCACTCCCGCATATATGATGTAAAATCACTTACCATATAATTATAACACGATATTTGTACTTGTCAATATTTTTTATTTTTTTAATATCCCTTAAATTCTTGGTTTTAGACTATTAGAATACTAATATTATTCCTCCATCACTAGCATAACCACTGCTAAGACCGGCTGTTTTAACTAAAATGATATCCTTGAATTTATATCTGCTTTGGAGTTCTCTTTTTAGTTCCTCAGCCCTCTCTAAGGCATTTGTATGGGAAATTGCTAACACCTTTTCTTCAAACTTAATTCCTGTTTCTCCAATTATTTCTACTAGTCTTCTAAAGGCTTTCTTTGTTCCTCTTGCATTTTCAACAAGTTTTATTTCTCCATTTTCAGTAGCTCCCATAATAGGTTTTAAATTTAAAACATTAGCTATTAAGCCTTTTACCTTGGATATCCTACCATTCTTAATTAAATTATCCAAAGACTCTAATATAAAATAAGTTGTACAAGATTTTATATAATCTTCTACCTTTTCCACAATCTCTAAGTTGCTTACTTTCTTTTCTATTAGCTCCTGTATCTTTATTGCAATCAAAGTCTCTCCTATACTTGCAGACTTAGAATCAAATACATGAATGAATTTCTCTGGAAACTCATTTTGAACTATATCCTTTGCCAATATTGCTGAATTGTAAGTGCCGCTTAGTTGGCTAGAGATTGTAATTGCAAAAATATCATCTGCTTTTTTGTATTCATCAACAAAATCTCCAGGTGAAGGGCATGATGTCCTAATTGGGTTTGGACTGCTCTTCATAGCTTCTATTAATTCCATTGTATCAAGGTTTGCATCATCGATAAATGTCTTATCCTCAACATCAATTTTAAAAGGTACTAAGCTAATATTTAATTTTTCTTTTAGTTCCTCATTTAAATCACAGCTACTATCTGCTACTATCTTATAACTCATATCATCACCTCATCTATAATTTAGTTTAACAATTGATTCCAATTCTATCTTCAATAAATTTTGCCAAATCAGAAGCTATCTTTTCTATATTATCACCTTTTTTTGCTTCAATCATTACTCGAACTAAAGGCTCTGTACCTGAAGGTCTAATAACAACTCTACCTTCACCGTGGAAAATATCTTCTATTCTACTAATCTCCTTAGCTATTTCAGGGTTTTCATTATATTTATATTTTAATTCATTTTTTACCTTAGCATTGACTAACACTTGTGGAAAATTCGTCATCAAATTATTTAATTCTGACATGGTTTTCCCAGTTGATTTCATTACCTCCAGAAGATGAAGTGCTGTAGCAAGCCCATCTCCAGTGGTATTGTAATCTAAGAATATTATATGACCTGATTGTTCTCCTCCTAGGACATATCCTGATTTTATCATTTCTTCTAAAATATATCTATCTCCTACTGTAGTCTTGACTATACCCATGTTATTTTCTTTTAGATATTTATCTAGACCCATATTAGTCATTATAGTGCCTACTACAGTATTGTTCTTTAACTTTCCTTGCTCATAAAGATAAGTACCGCATATAGCTAGTATATGGTCTCCATCTAATACATTGCCAAGTTCATCAACTGCAATAATCCTATCTCCATCACCATCAAATGATATTCCTATATCTGCTTTTTCTCTAATTACTAATTCTTGAATCATAGTAGGATTAGTAGATCCACAATTGTCGTTTATATTCATTCCTGTTGGATTTGTATTTATAACTATGGTTTCTCCACCAAGTCTTGTAATTGCTTCAGATGCTATTTTATATAATGCGCCATGTCCACAGTCTATAGCTATTTTTATCCCTTTTAAATCTATATTTGCAATAGATACTAAGTAGTCTATATAATCATTACTAGCATTATCATCAACTATTATTTTTCCTACTTTGTCTCCTATAGGTCTAGTATCTAGTTCCTTATTATTTAATATAATAGTTTCAATTTTTTCTTCTGTTACGTCAGGTAATTTTAATCCCTTAGAATCAAAGAATTTTATACCATTATATTCTCCAGGGTTATGAGAAGCTGATATAACTACTCCCGCTAAAGCCTTATACTTTCTAGTTAAATATGCAACTGCTGGAGTTGGGATGATACCTAATGATATTACATCTAAACCCATGGAACAAATACCTGCAGTTAATGCTGCTTCTAGCATGTCTCCCGATATCCTTGTATCTTTACCCACAATTACCTTGTCATAACCATCTTTAGCTAGTATGTATGCTCCTGCTCTTCCCACCTTGAAGGCTAACTCTGGAGTTAAATCCTTGTTTGCAATTCCTCTAATACCATCTGTACCAAATAATTTTCCCATTCCACTCTACACTCCTTTATACAATACAGGATCAAAATTTTTCTTTCACTATTTCTATTAACTTAAGTTTTTCATTTAATTCAGGCTTTTCTAGTACTTGTTCCAATAAATAGTCTAATATTTCTCCAATTACTTTGCCTTGCTTATATCCTAATTCTATCATATCATTACCATTAATGGCTAACTGATTTTTTTCGTACACCTCTTTATTTTCAATTATATCTTTAATTTTCTTTTCTCTTTCTAGTAGATCTTCTATATTAGCATTCTTATTAGAAGAAATTCTATCAGATTTTTGTAATTCCAAAAGTATAAATATATCTTCTTCTCCTACTTTAGAAATTAACCTTTTTAATCCCTTTTCTCCAATATCATCATGTTGTGACATATGTTTATCTATTAATATTGTAACTTTTTCTATCAATTCATTTGATGATTTCAACCTTTGTAATATCTCTTTTGCCATATTGGCACCTAGCTTATCATGACCATAGAAATGCCCAACACCATTTTCATCCCTCGTAAAAGTCTTAGGCTTGCCAATGTCGTGGAATAAAGCTGCAAGTCGTAGATGCAAAATTGGTGGTGTATCATCCAATACAGACAATGTATGTTCATATACATCTTTATCATGATTTGGGTTATGTTGGTTAAAGCCTACGGTTTCTATTAACTCTGGTAATAATATCCCTAAGATATTTATATCCTCTAGAAGTCTAATACCATAGGAAGGTTTTTTGGATAATAAAATCTTGAAGAATTCTTCTCTAACTCTCTCTATGCTAATATTAGAAATATATTCACCATATAATCTACAGGCATCTATAGTTTCCTTATCAATGGAAAATTCTAATTGAGTGGCAAATCTTATGGCTCTCATAATCCTCAAATAATCTTCTTTAAATCTATAAGCAGGTTCTCCTACAGTTTTAATTTGTTTGTTGTTTAAATCATCTCTACCATTAAAATAATCTATTACACCTGTCTTTTCATTATATGCCATAGCATTAATTGTGAAATCTCTTCTAGATAAATCATCCAAAAGATTTTTCGAAAAATATACTTCCTCTGGTTTCCGACCATCTATGTATTCTCCATCTGACCTAAATGTAGTAACTTCAACGATTCCTTCTTCTTGAACTATAACCACTGTACCAAACTTTTTGCCTACATCCAATGTTCTATAATCTTTAAATATATCTTCAATCTCTTCGGGTAAAGCATCTGTATTTACATCATAATCAGATGGGTCTTTCCCTATTAATATATCTCTAACAGACCCACCTACTATATATGCATTAAAGCCTTTATCTTCAAACTTTTCTATGATTCTCTTCACATAATTTGGAATATTAAATACCATATTATCACTCCACTATATTATCTTATTTTAGTATAACATAGTATTGTTAGAAAAGAAGTTTTTTTATGCTTAAAAAGACAATTGCAGTAAATGATTAAAAAAA
>CAZIII010000134.1:0-6029 GCA_964539425.1 uncultured Tissierellaceae bacterium
TTTAGGTATCTGTGGAGAGCATGGTGGAGAACCAAATTCAGTAGAATTCTGCCACCAAATAGGTCTTGACTATGTATCCTGTTCACCATTTAGAGTACCAATAGCAAAATTAGCAGCAGCACAAGCAGCATTGAATGGTAATACATCTGATAAATAAATAGATTAATAAATAGGGTATTGTCTCGTTAGTTTTGAGCAATACCCTATTTTTATGTGAATGAGATAAGTGTTCAATGATAGAGAAAATAAAGATTGGTCTATTTTCATATTAGCAGTACAAGTAGTGCTAAAATAGAAGAAAACTTAAAATTTTAATAAAACTTTAGAGAGCTACTGGATTATCCAGTAGCTCTCTAAAGTCTAGGCTAATTTTTTTCTAATTATGTCTTCAATCTCATTATCATTTGGAAAACGCTTTAACTCCTTTTTAGAGAAAATTAATTCATCTCCAAATTTAATTTCGTATACTCCACCTGTAGATGGAATTATATTAACCATACCTAAAGAGTTTTTATGTTCATTTAATATAGTTTCTGTTAGAGCAACTGCTCTTGCTAGATACCCTCAAGAGGTACAATATTCAATACTAATTAACTTTTCCACAAAATCACTCCTTTTAATTAAGATACTATTAATATAACCTATACTTACCCATTTATTATAGAAAATATCAATAATGGAAAATGATTTGATAAATGAACAAATCAACCAAGTATGAATGAATATAAAAAATATACAAGTAAAATAAAAAGTGATATAATATTTTCACACTAAATTAGGAGGCTAAAAACATGTGTGGAATAGTTGGTTATATTGGAAGTAAAAATGCACAAGAAGTAATATTACAAGGACTGGAAAAATTAGAATACAGAGGATATGATTCGTCAGGTATTGCTATAAACACGAATGAAAAAGTAAAATTTGAAAAGCTAAAAGGAAGACTTTCCGTATTAGGAGAGTATCTAGATAAAAATCCATTGAGAGGTAATGTAGGCATAGGGCATACAAGGTGGGCAACTCATGGGGCACCATCAGATGTAAATTCCCATCCTCATTTGAATGAAAAAGAGACCATAGCTGTAGTACACAATGGAATAATAGAAAATTATAATTCACTTAAAGAAGAGTTAATAGAAAAGGGATATACTTTTAAATCGCAAACAGATACAGAAGTAATAGCACATTTACTTGATAGTCTATATGATGGAGATTTACTAAATACAGTATTTAAAGCAATAGAAAGACTTAAAGGTGCATATGCATTGGGAGTTATTTCATCAAAAAATCCAGATGAACTTATTGCAGTTAGAAAAGAAAGTCCTCTAGTAGTAGGCGTTGGAGATGGAGAGAATTTTATAGCCTCAGACATTCCAGCCTTGCTTAAGTATACCAGAGATGTTTATTTTCTTGAAAATGGTGAAGTAGTTTATCTGACCAAAGATGAAGTAAGGATCTATGATGAAAATAGAAATAGAGTAGATAGAGAAATATTTACAGTAGATTGGGATATTGAAGCTGCTTCAAAGGGTGGATATGACCACTTTATGTTAAAAGAAATTTATGAGCAGCCAAAGGCAATAAAAGAAACTCTACTGAGAAGGCTTGATGACAATGGAAGGATAGAATTAGATGATATCAAATTAACAAAAGAAGATTTAGACAAAATAACTAAGATTTATATAGTAGCCTGTGGTACAGCATATCATGCAGGATTAGTAGGTAGATATGCCATAGAAAAGTTTGCAAAGATACCGGTGGAGCCAGATGTAGCATCTGAATTTAGATATAGGGAACCATTTATAGATGAGAATACATTATTAATAGCAGTTAGCCAATCGGGAGAAACAGCAGATACCCTTGCAGCTATTAGAGAAGCCAAGAGCAAGGGAGCAAGAATTCTTTCAATCACCAATGTATTAGGATCATCTGTAGCTAGAGAATCAGATGATGTATTCTATACTTGGGCAGGGCCAGAGGTAGCAGTAGCTTCAACCAAGGCATATACTACACAGTTAGTTGCTTTATATATGGTTGCACTTCACATGGCAATCATCAAGGATAGCATTTCAGAAGATTATTACTTTGAAATAATTGAAAAGATGAAGGAATTACCAGAAAAGGTAGAAGAAATTCTTAAGAATTCAGAAGAAATAAGTAAAATAGCAGAAATTATTAAAGATAAGAAGTCTGCGTTTTATATAGGTAGAGGTCTTGATTATCAAACTTCTATGGAGGGAGCATTAAAGCTAAAGGAAATTTCATATATTCATACAGAGGCATTTGCAGCAGGAGAATTAAAGCATGGAACCATAGCTTTAATTGAAAAAGGTACTCCTGTAATCGCCATAGCTAGTCAAGACTATTTGTATGAAAAGATGGTGTCCAATGTACAAGAAGTAAAGGCTAGAGGGGCAACTACTATTGCCATAGTAAAGGATGGTCTAGATAAAAGTTTAAACCATGCTGATGAGACAATTTATATACCAGAAGTGGATAATATACTAGCACCAGTTTTAACGGTTATACCTACTCAACTTCTTGCATATTATACATCTGTTATAAAAGGAAATGATGTAGATAAGCCTAGAAATTTGGCCAAATCAGTTACTGTGGAATAAGAAAAGTCAAAAAAACATAGAGTTATAATTTATTAAAAATGATCAAACTTTTTTAATAAACTACAACAGGAGAAACATCCCCCTGTCTTGTTAACAATTATTGATTATTATGAGGACTTCCTTAAGTTGCAAAATGATTCACTTAATATTATTTGGACGGTACTCCATATAATCTGTAAGGAGGAGTATTAAATTGTTAAGAAAAATTTTGCTATTTTATCTCTACTACTAATAATTATCTCCAATGTTGGATGTAGTAACCAAAATAGTAATAACGACATTTTACATATATCTAACTCTAATTTAAAATTAGATGAAAATTCCACTATTGAATTTAACGATCCCAAGGTAATAAGCGTTATAAACAAATGGCATAGTGACCTTTATAACAATGATTTTGAGCTTATGCCGTTTGTTGTTGTGGCTAATATGTTAGAACCAAGTTTAAGAAATGATATAGAAAGGATAGGTTTGAAAAATATTGATGAGAGCTCTTTAAGAATCTTAAGTAGATGGGCAAGAGAAAATTTTGTTCATACCCAATCCTTAAGGGCGTTCCAAGATATGCCAGGTAAAGAACCGTGGGGTGAAATAAATTTTATTCCAGTATATAAAAAGTTGCTATATAGTGACATGAAGGCTATGAGTATTTACTCTGGTAAAATTACGGGAGAATGTACCTCATTTGCAAACTTGTTTTTAGGTGTTCTTAGGATATTGGGGCTGGAAGCAGAAAATATATTAAACATAAGAACTGATATGCATACATTTGGCTTATTTAAAGTGGATGAAAGATTATATATTATAAATAACAATGACATTTTACTAGTGAATAGTGCTAACAAGAATTGGCTTAAGGATAGAAGCTATTATGGTTTTTATAATGACAAATATTATTACTCTGGAGAATTCATAATAACAGATAACTTCTTTAAATCTAATGACTCTCTACTTAAAAGACTAGAGAATATAACTCTTGAGAAATCGTTCATATACTCATATATAGAACAACTAGAACTAGAAAATCTGGATGTTGCATTGGGTGAGATTTTAAAATCTAATAATGACCTTAGCACATTAATTGCATACACTTATCAAAGTATGGATGTACCTAATCCTTCATTATATATTAGTGCCTCAATTATGACTCCTAAGGTTATAGAATTATCTAAAGAGTTAACTACAATTCCAATGATTCTACAGTGGATAAGTGAGAATACAATTTTAGAATCAATTTATTCAGAAGAAGAAAATCGAATTATGACTGGAGATCAAGTTGTCGTATATAAAAAGGGAGGGGCTAGGGATCGAGCTTTACTTTTTGCTAGTATTTTAGCTTTACAAGGTCATGATCCTATCATAAATATAACAAATGAAAATGCATATGTCGAGAATAGTGGATTGGTTTATGATATGCGACAATGTCGAGAAGTTACACAGCCAGAAGAAGAAATTGTTATTAGCATAAAATAATACTATGTGTTAGGTATATTAATGAAAAGGAAATAGATTTATTTCATCTAGTAGAGCTAGAGAGGGTAATTCAGTTGAAAGAAGGGAAAAGTTAAATTTGCTTTGTCAAAAAATGCAAATAAATATCAAAATATTCAGAAAACTAATTCTTGATTATGATTTGGCTAGGTGTTATTATTAAGATAATTTCGAAAGTTATAGTAGAAGACGGAGGACATTTTACATTTCTAGCTATAAAGTCAATTTATAATTTATTAGTTTGAATATCGAATATCAATGTGATAAGCGATTTTTTAAGAGGAATATCAAATATAGAATTTAAAATTGTCATTCATTCCTTTAGAATACCATGCTTCTAACTGTTTACGAATTGTTATGTAAAGTTTAATTTAGATTATATAGAGGATCTTCATCCTTAATATAATATTGGGCATGAAAAAAATAAAGAAAGGTGGTGAATATGATGGGTATAAAACAATACAACTCAAGTAAATTAATTAATTTCACAATTGATTCATTAAGTGATAGTCTCAACGATTTAATAACGCCAGATCAAAGAGATGTAATGGATAGGTCAAGATCGTAGTAAATGGTATCACACTCCATTCCATTTTCAACACAGTTTGAATTGGGTTGAGAAATATTTATTTATATTATATCATATTGTCAAATGGTTCCAATATTTATATTCTAAGGAGGGGTTTCGGATTTTGAAGAAATTATTTGCTATTATATCAATTGTTTTATTAATAATAGGACAAACTCTCATTTTACCAAAGTTTGATATTTTAATTGTAGAAGAAGATGATCTTATTGAATTACATTTTGAGAAATCAATAAAAGAAGTTTAAAAAGTAATAATATCAAAATAATCTAAAAGTTAAAAAGTAGGTGGTAAAGATAGATGTAAAAAAGAATGGTATAAATACAGATTTTGAAAGTCTTTTAGATCCTATTTATAGAAGTTTATATAAATACATTTACTCGTTAGTAAGGAATAATTATATAACAGAAGATGTGACACAAGAGGCTATTTATATAGCAATAAAGTCATTTGAGGATCTTAGAGATAAAACTAAGTTTAAGTCTTGGATTTTTACCATTGGAAAAAATGAAGCAATAAAAAACATGAAACATTATCAAACAGAAATATATCCTTCGGATAATTTGATAGAACAATTTGTAGTTACAGAAGAAGAACCACTTAAAATTATTTTAAAAGAAGAAGAAAAGGAAGAAATTATTAATGCAATTAATTGTTTAAAAGAAAAGTATAAAGATGTAATTGTTTTGAGATATTATATTGAATTGCCTTTTGAGGATATTTCCATTATATTAACAAAAAATTATAATACAGTACGATCTCTACATAAGAGAGCTAAAAAGATTCTATTTCAAGAACTTAAAGATATATATTAGAGAGAGGATATTTTGGTACAGATTAAATGATAGTATAAAGCCATTAAAGATGCTATCGTCGTTTTTATCTTCAGATGAGCATCTTTAATACTTATACAATAAAGCTTTTAAAACTTTTCAACAATAAAATAATTTCTTAGTGCCGAACATATATAATAAACAACTAAGGTTCTAGAGTCTAATCTTCCTATTATCATTAAAATGTATAAAACTCTAATTCCCAATATCATCATAACTAAATTCAGAATATATAATAAATCTTTATTGTTTTTATAATAACTTTCTACCTTAGGTGTTATACCTAATCTATAATCTTTTCTAAAGAAATATATCATGAGTAATACTCCTATAAAATTAACTATGTGAAGAATAAGCAATGAGAATCCAAAGATTGGAACTATTAAAAAAAATGCTATCAAAAATAAATCCTTTCTAAACAAATACTTTCTGACTTCACTAGCATTTTCTAAGTTCAAATAATCTGTTAAAAACATATTATCACCCCCTACTCTAATAATT
>CAZIII010000135.1:0-3980 GCA_964539425.1 uncultured Tissierellaceae bacterium
GTTTTTTCATTTTTGTATATATTGTGAATTAAGTCAAACATTAGGTTAGCATCATCACTCGCTATGTCACAGGATTGGACAGATGTTATTCCCATACTTATTGCATATTCTGCAGCCTTAAGAAACTCATTTTCCATATCAATTTCAGTCTTAGCAGGTATTATTGAAGTTAAGAATCCAACTGCATTTTCACTGACTATGCCATTGGGTTTCCCCTCTAAATCTAATTCAAAGACTCCACCTTCAACATTTGTGTTTTCATCTATTTCTAACAATTCTAAAGCTTTTGTATTGCCAATTGCCATATGCCCACATACCCTTGTAAATACAATAGGTATATCAGTTGAGATTTTATCTAAATCAAATCTATTGGGCATTCTCTTTTCTCCTGATGTAAAAAAATCTTGATTCCAGCCCCTTCCAGCTATGGCATTTAAACCTGGATTAGTATCCATATATTTTTTTCCGATATCTATCAGATCATCAATAGATTTTCCAGGGACTAAGTTACATGATGACATGAAACTTCCAACCCCAACTAAATGGAGGTGACTATCATTTAATCCTGGTAGTACAGTTTTTCCTTTTAGATCTATGATTTCATCAGCATCGTATGTAGATAAATCTTTACTATTCCCAATTTCCTTTATGATACCATCTTCAATTAGGAGTGCTTCTACAAAATTATCTTTCTCAATATAAATTTTTCCGTTCTTTAATATAGTTTTCATTTTTCACCTCTAAATTTTTTATATACTTAGCTTATCTAAACATTGCCTTACTTCATAAGATATACCCAAAAAGGGAGAAACAATAGCAGCTATTATTCAACTTGCATTATTTCCAGTTAAGAATAACATTGAGTGAACGAAATTATTTGCTTTTATTAATGTTGTCTTTAGTATATAATTAGTTAACAGATAATGTACGGTTAAATAGGGGGTAATAAAAATGGCTGACATGGAAAAGATACTAGAGCAAATTTTAGAGAGTCAATTGTTTATGCAAAATCAAATGAACAAAATGCAAGGGCAGATGAATAGCAATCATAAAGATGTAGTTAATCGTCTAGATAAACTAGAGAATAATCATAAAGATGTAGTTAATCGTCTTGATAGGCTAGAAGATAATCAGGAAGCTATCAAGAGATTTATGTTTGAAAGTGATAAATCATTTAAAAAGTCAGAAGAAACGTATAAAGTGATTCAGGATATAAAAGGTATATTTGTAAAAGAAGATTAAATTAAAAAACCATAATTTTAGCCACTGCTGATATTATGGTTTTTTATGCCGAAAGTCATGTATAGAACTATTGTAAAGAATATTTACCTTGAATATAATGGTAAAGGAATTTTAAATATAGGAGAATTTACTATATATTAGATCCCTTAGTCTTTTTTGACATATCATATCCTAATTCATAATATTGGTTATTGTTGAATTCAAAGGTTTTAATCAGATCAAGTCCTAGTTTTTCAGTATGAGAATGGTAAGATCTAGGATTGATTTGGTTGATAAAAGTAATCATAATAGGATACCTTTTACTCATTTGAGCTCTAGAAAATTCAAAGATATTTGGAAGAACTTCAGTACCTCTATAGTCCTTGTGAATACAAATAGGCCCATATTGATAAGAGTTTTCTGTAGAAAGGACTTGGCCCAAGTATTTAGTAGTAGGCAAATCCTTTATCATATGTTGAAAAAGAGGCCATGCTGACCAATAGTCCCAGGATCCCGCCATTGCATAAGCTACAACTCTATTTCCGTCACAGGCAATAGCAAGTCCATTTTCCTTTTCTATTAAATCTTTGAATTGACTTTCTGTAAATAAAGTTGTGACAAATCCATCAGCCTTGTCCTCTTCCTTTATTGTGGATATATGATATAGCTCCTGTAATTTAGAAATAGCAGCAATATCCTCTAATGTAGCATTTCTATAAATCATTATATTTTCCTCCTTTAATTAGATTGAAAAGTATTGTTAGTAGTTATATATGGAAAGGCTAATAAAAAACCTCCATTAGACAAAGTCCCTTAGGATCAGCCATTGGACCTGCAACACTACGGTCTTTAGCTTCCAAAATGTTTATAACATATTTAGGGTTTATTTCTTTTTTACCTACCCTAATTAAAGTACCAGTGATTATCCTAATCATATTATGAAGGAAGCCATCTCCTTCATAGTCTATATAAATATAGTTGTCTTCTCTAGAAATCTTGATGCTAGTTATGGTCCTTATGGCATCCTTTTTCTTTGATTTAGTAGTAGTAAAAGCTGCAAAATCAAAAGTTCCTACTAAATAGTTAGCAGCTTCCTGCATATATTCTAAGTTTAAATAATCTGGTATATGTGTAGTAAATTTTCTAGTGAATACATCTTGATATTTGCTATTGTCGATAGTATATCTATAAAACTTAGATTTTGCATTGTATCTAGCATGGAATCTTTCAGCTACTTCTTCCACGTTGTAAGCAACAATATCATCAGGCAAATACCTATTCATATACTCTTCAATTTCCTTTATTGACATATTAGAGTCAGTATGAAAATTGCATACTAAGGATTTCCCATGGACTCCTTTATCAGTCCTAGAACATCCAATTACATTTATTTCTTCTGAGGTCATCTTGCTAAGTAATTCTTCAAGTTTAGCTTGTATAGTATTGTCTTTATCTCCTAATCTCTGCCATCCTGCATATCTACTACCATCAAATTGTAAATTTACTTTAATATTTCTCATCTTATCTACTCCCATCAGTTAATAAGCTTATTATAACTTATATTAGGTTTTTTATAAATATAAAAATTAATCACCCTGTATATACAGAGTGATTATAAGAAGTTAATCTTTATTTCATTTCCTTTAATATTCTTATATAATGATTTGCTTCCCTTAATACATGGTCTGCTAATAGTGGAGGAATAATAGATTTTATCTGGCATCCTAGGATACCTTCAGTAGCTGCTGTTTTAAAGTCTCTAATGTCCTTGCTTGCAGCTAAGCTTTTTTCTAGTAGCTGTTTTTCATGACATTTAACAGACTCTTCCACTAGCTTTCCAAATCTTTCAGCAAATTCTTCTGACTTTTCCTTGAGGTCTTTTTCTGTAGGGTCCAACAGACCATCAATGAACTCAGCATGCTCTTCCATTATATGATTCCAAAAATTAAGTTCGTCTATTATAGGCTCTTTAGGTAAACGCTTTTTCATAAGACAAGTCAATGAATTAAAATATAATTCTGCCTCTCTAATAAGATGGTCTAGCATATGAGGATACATTGTCATGAATATTTCACAATTTGAAAACAGGGCCAAGAGTTTTTTCTTAAATTCAATTACTTCCTCCAGGAGATTGAAAGACCTACAATTAATATTATGGACTTTTTCCTCTAACCACTCTGTATAATTAAAATTAGGATCTTCTCTTAAATCTAGTTCAGCTTCGGTGATATCAGTATTAATGGAAAGGCCAGTTAATTTAGATGTTACATCTTCTGCCCGAAGAGTGAATTGAGTAACAAGTTCATTAGAGTTTAGTACTTCTTTTCTAATAGCACAATTTGCAAAGATCACTGTTTCTCCTAATAAATCCTCAAAAGATTTCTTTAACAAATCAGCTTCAGCTATATATGAAGCATTAACTGATGGAAGATTAGCCTCTATAAAAAGTAAATGTTCTTTCATAATCCTTTGAAAAAACAAGTTTGTCTCTAGTGAAACTTGAATAAATTCTTTTCTTGATAACAAAAAAATCCCCCCTTGTCATAATATTACACAATACATAATATTATGATGGGGAGATTCTGTGACTAATTTAATCTTTCATTTAGTTTTTCTCTAATATCATCATTTATTATATTTCCGTTTTCCTTTAACCATCCCATAAAATCTCGGATTATATCTGCAAAAGTAGTATATTCATATTTAGCTATTGTATTTTCATATTCTTGTAAGATTTCATCTTTCATTAAGAAAGAGTC
>CAZIII010000135.1:4080-5967 GCA_964539425.1 uncultured Tissierellaceae bacterium
TCAAAGGTCATTTCATCTAATCTTGATATATATTCCATTAAAAGTTCAGTATTGTCATATTTAGATAAGCTATTTTTATTTTCAGTTAGAAATTTAAGTGACTCAGAGAAATTATTTTCAATTAATTCCTTTCCCTGGTTAAATATTTTTTCATTTGAATTTTTTTTAGAATTGTCTTTTCTTTCAACTTTTATCAAAGTAGCAGAATCTCCACCATTCCATTTGTACCAAAGAGTCATCTTATCGGATCCAGCAAAGCTAGTATCTTCTGTTTCGGGATCTATTGAGTATATACTAAACTCTAGAATTCCATCGTTATCAACATCTGCTATTTTATTATCAGCATATACAGATATTAAGGAAATTTTATTCTCATTTAATATACTTTCAAGCTTTCCATCTTTTAATATAAATCCGTAGGTTATACCTGAATGAGCGCCTACACTATTGTTTATAAGTAATCCATTTTGGTTTTCAGATATTTTACCTATTTCTATTTGTTCGTTACCATTATCATAGTTCATTGAAATACTATCTATTAAGTTGTATTTTTCTCCGTCAAATTTATATATTTCTAAACTTCCTTCATCATCCATATTATTGGGATTTCGTTCTTTAAATATAGATAATTCAGGGATTGTGTCTTCATCAAGATTTCCTATTGCATATGGGGGAATTTCATTTTGGTAATCATTTGTTAGGCTGCGAATAAAAGTATTCATATGATTTACATAAGCCTCGTCACTTAAGAAATCATAGTTAGTACCCTTAGATATAATAATCTCCTTAATAGATTGTTCTGGGCTTAAGGTAGATGGTAACACTTCCTTGCTTGAGCACCCTATAGTAAATATGGCTAAACATATTAGTAAAATTATAAGTATAAGTTGTTTTTGTGTCATAAATATTCTCCTTTCTCTAAAATATATTATATAATGGAAATATGAAAAGTGGGTGACAAAGAAGTTACAAAATTAGACTATCTTGATTGAATTTTCAATCAATGATATTATCTAAATAGAAGGAAAATCATATCAAGAAAATTATTGCTGAAATAATCATTAATTGAATTATAAATGGAAATTTGATATGAATTAACTTGAATTGGAGGATAACAATGGATAAGGATAATAATTATGGTTTTGATACAAAATCAATACATTCAGGTAGCAATGGGAAGAACCCAAGTAATGCCCTAAATCCACCTATATTTCAGACATCAACTTTTGTATTCGATAATATTGAACATGCAAATAAAGTAATGTCTTTTGAATCCGATGACTATGTCTATACTAGAGGAAATAATCCTACTCTAAGACTATTTGAAAATCGAATGGCAGAGTTAGAACAGGGGGTAGGTGCAGTAGCCTTTGCTTCAGGCATGGCAGCCATTAGCTCTACCATATTTTCTTTATTAAAACCAGGTGATACTATTATAGTACACAAGACATTATATGGGTCATCCTATAGCGTGATTACTGAACTATTGCCAAAATATAATATGAAATATAAGATAGCAGATCTTACAAATTTAGATGACCTTAGAAATGCAATAGATGACTCAACTAAGATAATATATTTTGAAACACCTTCAAATCCAGATCTATCTATTATAGATATAAAGGAAATTTCAAAGATAGGAAAGGAAAAGGGTGTTAAAATAGTAGTGGATAATACCTTTGCTTCCCCATATTTTCAAAATCCATTGCTTCTCGGCGCAGATGTTGTAGTCCATAGCGCTACAAAATATATTTGTGGTCATGGAGATGTAGTTGGTGGAGTTGCAGTAGCTAAGGATATGGACTATGTTCAGCATTTGAAGTTTGGATATATGTGCGAATTTGGAGGAGTAATGAGTCCCTTTAATGCATGGCTACTACTTAGAGG
>CAZIII010000136.1:0-5961 GCA_964539425.1 uncultured Tissierellaceae bacterium
GGAGTTCAAATGGGAAGTAGATTTGCAGCTACTGATGAATGTGATGCATCTGATTCATTTAAAGAAGCTTATATAAATGTAAAGGAAGAAGATATAGTTTTAATTAACAGTCCTGTTGGATTAGTAGGTCGAGCTATAAATAACAAGTTTATAGAGGATGCGAAGATGGGCTTAAGGAAACCAATTAAATGTATTACAAACTGTCTTAAACCATGTAAACCTGAAGAGGTCCAGTATTGTATAGCAAATGCTTTAATTAATGGACAAAAAGGAAATCTTAATTCAGGATTTGTTTTTGCAGGTGCAAATTCATATAAGATAGATAGAATCATGCCAGTAAAAGAACTGATGAAAGAATTAGTCGAAGAAGCAAAGTTACATCTACAAGATACAAACTAATACTCAATAATAATCCGGGGTAGATATCCTTGATTTTAAATAGTATAATATATTTATGAATCCCACTTTATAGTGGGATTTTCATATTAGAAATTAAATTAATGAGATAAATAAATTAAAGCCTATTTAGTAGAAATTATTATATTGAGGAGGGGAGTTTGATATGAATAAGGATATTTCTAATAACAACACATGTTGAGTTATTGAAAAACCCACAACTTCCAGTTTGGAAGAGCGATTAAAAGATAAAATTAAGCAAAAAGAAGAAGTTATAAAAGATATAAGGATTATACATGCATTAGATGGTTCAATAGAAACTCCCATAGGTCTAATAAATGCTTTAACTACTGAACTTAAGAGAAAAGATATCTTAGGTAATTTAGGAGTAAGATTAGGGATTGGTAGAGATGATTATAGAGTACCTACTGGTATATATGCAATAGGTAGCCCTAATGAAGAATCTCATGTATTAGTAACAGCAAATTATAAGTTGACAATAGATAAGCTCAGAAAAGAGCTTGATGGATTAAACCTATGGATCTTGGTTATTGATACAAATGGTGTGAATGTCTGGTGTGCAGCAGGGAAGAGGACATTCTCCACGGAAGAAATCATATATAGAATTAATAAGTGCAAGTTAAAAAAATTGGTTTCTCATAAACAATTGATCTTGCCCCAGCTAGGTGCCCCAGGAGTAAGTGCTCATCAAGTAACTAAGTTTACTGGGTTTAAGGTTGTATATGGACCAGTCTATGCCAAGGATATTAAATGTTTTTTAAAGAATAATTGCCAAGCTACTGGAGAAATGAGAAGAGTAAACTTTAACCTAACAGATAGAATAGCAGTTTCACCCCTTGAATCTGTAATGTGTATTAAGTATTTACCATTTGTTTTTACTTTCTTTATCCTCATGCAATTGATAGGAGGAACAAATTATAGCATTATACAAATTCTGAAAAGCGGGGCATTAAATACACTAGCCTATGTTATAGCAGCAATTATAGGGACAATATTATTTCCAATACTTCTCCCTATATTGCCATTTAGAATGTTTTCTATAAAGGCGCTAATTTTGGGGATTGCCTGGTCTTTTGTAGTGATTACATACTCCAGTGTTTTCCATTTTGATAATAGTATCCTAATGAATGTGAGCAATGGATTATTGTTATCTTCAATAATTTCTTATTTAGGTATGAATTTTACTGGTAGTACAACATTTACATCTTTATCTGGTGTAAAAAAAGAGATGCTATTGTCAATGCCAGTAATAATCATTTCTGCATTAGTAGGGATAGTCCTTATGGTTGTAGATAAGTTTCTATAATAGCTGAGGAGGAATATGATTATGGAATATATTAAAGATGTTGCAACGATAGAAATTAGTCAAGAGAAATGTGTGGGATGTGGTATATGTATTAATGTGTGTCCACATGCTGTTATCAGTATAGATGAAGGAAAAGCATTTTTATCTAATAAGGACAGATGTATAGAATGTGGGGCATGTCAGAATAATTGCCCTGTAGATGCTATCGAAGTTCAAACAGGAGTCGGGTGTGCCTCTGCTGTGATAAGTAGCTGGTTCATTAAAAATAAAACTTAAAAAACATTCTATCAAGATAGAATAAGGCACAGGGATATTACCCTTGTCTGGATAATAGGAAAGGATGAGATAAAATGGAGCCAATATTTAAATTTGGAAAAATAAAGAATTTAGAAATAAAGAATAGGATAGCATTACCACCTATGGTATGTTTCAGTTTTGCAGGATTGGATGGTTTTGTATCAGAAAAGAACATTAATCATTACAGTTCAATAGCAAAGGGTGGAGCTGGATTAATCATTGTGGAGGCTACCTGTATTAATAAAAAGGGGAGACTATCAAATGATCAGTTAGGCATTTGGTCTGACAAGTTTATAGATGGATTAAAGAAAATAGCACAATCTTGCCATGATAATGGAGCTAAGGTATTTATACAACTTCATCACGCTGGCATTAGAACATCCAAGGCTATAAATGAAGATACTACAACATCCTCAGATTATGACGATGGCAAGGTAAGTGCTAGGGCTATGACCATAAGTGAAATTCACTCCATAGAGGAAGACTTTATAAATGCAGCTATTAGGGCAGAAAAAGCTGGATTCGATGGGATTGAGATTCATGGTGCTCATTCATATCTTTTGACACAGTTCTTTTCCACTAAAGTAAATAAACGACAAGATGAATATGGTGGAAGCCTGGATAATAGAGTGAGGATTGCAGGGAGAATAATTGAAGGAATTAAGCAAAATGTAAATGAGAATTTTATAGTTGGTATACGCATGGGCTGTAATGAGAGTGACTTAGAAACTAGTATTGATATGGCAAAGAAATTTGAAAATATGGGTGTAGATTATCTTCATGTTTCCACAGGCTTTGATAATGCAAGAATAAGCCAAGATTTGCCAGAGGATTTCCCTTGTAACTGGATAGTATATGGTGGAACCAAAATAAAAGAACATGTAAATATTCCAGTAATTGCTGTAAATTCAATTAACACTCCAGAAAAAGCTGGATATTTGATAGATCATGATTTAGTAGATTTCGTTGCTATTGGAAGAAGCCAGTTGGCAGATTATAATTTTGCAAATCATATGAAAGATGGAAAAGAAATTAGAGAATGTCTAGGCTGTAAGCCATGCAGCTGGTTTTCCAATGGAGATAATTGTCCAAGACACAAGAAATAATTTTAGCAAGTGGGACAAAGGGACAGGAGTACTGTCCCTTTTTAGTGTTTAGAATTTATCCATAGAACATAGCATATTCTAACCGAATTGTTGTAACAATAGAAATACACTCCAGAATTATCAAAAAATGGGTAGAATAGATAGAGAGCCCGAAAGGAGAAGAAGCATATGAAGAAGATATTTGAAAATGACTGGCAGGGATTATTAGAGGGAGAAATGGAGAAGGAGTATTATCTAAAACTTCGAGGATTCTTAGTAGAGGAATATAATACTAAGGTAATATATCCTAATATGCATGATATTTTCAATGCATTACATTTTACATCGTATAAGGATGTGAAAGTGGTCATATTAGGACAGGACCCATATCATGGACCAAATCAAGCCTATGGACTGGCATTTTCAGTAAAAGAGGGAGTAAGGATACCACCTTCATTATTAAATATGTACAAGGAACTAAAAGATGATCTGGGTTGTTATATACCGAATAATGGGGTCTTGAAAAAGTGGGCAGAAGAAGGAGTCTTATTACTAAATACTTCCTTGACAGTAAGAGCTGGAGAAGCCAACTCTCATAATAAAATTGGATGGGAGATATTTACAGATCATATTATAAGACTATTAAATGAAAGGGAAGATCCCTTAGTATTTATTCTCTGGGGTAATAATGCCATAAAAAAAGAATCTCTTATAACAAATAAAAATCATCATATAATTAAATCAGTTCATCCAAGTCCTTTATCAGCAAGCAGAGGTTTCTTTGGGTCAAAGCCTTTTTCTAAGACTAATAAATTTCTTGAATCCATAGGCAAGAAACCCATAGATTGGCAGATAGAAAACATTTAAATAACTTATTTCCTTTATGATAAAAGTTTAACTTGAAAAAACTTAAAAAAATGGTATCATAGATAAGGTTACATTATTTTAAAGGAGGAAGTTATGAGCACAAATCAAACACAAAACGTAAAAATTGTCAATGCAGATCCATCAGCCATAGGATTGTTTGGACTAGCAATGGTAACTTTAGTAGCATCATCACAAAAATTAGGTTTAACAACTGGTTTATCATTTGTAATACCATGGGCTATATTTTTAGGTGCTTTTGCACAATTATATGCTTCTATAGCTGATTCACAAAGGAATAATACTTTCGGTGCTACTGCATTTGGAGCATATGCATTCTTTTGGATGGGTGTTGCGGCATCTTGGATGATAAACATGGGAGTATTTGGAGAAAAATTAGCTTCAGCTGTAGACCCAAAACAACTAGGATTTGCATTTTTAGGATACTTGATTTTCACTATTTTCATGACTATAGGTGCCATGGAGACACATAAGGTATTATTCTCTATATTCTTCTTTATTGACCTATTGTTTGTTGGTTTAACACTTGATTCATTTGGTGTAATGGGAGAATTCCCTCATAAATTAGCTGCATACTCTGAGCTAATAGTAGCATTATTATCATTCTATGGAGCAGGTGCTGCTGTATTGAATGAACATTTTGGAAAGAAATTCTTGCCAGTAGGGAAGCCATTCGGAATATTTAAATAAGAAAATGACAGGATTCCCTGTCATTTTTTAATTCCTAATTAAATTAAATATAATTATTTCTATTAGCTTATTTACTATTATGATTAACGGTATACCAATATAGAAGATTTTCTTAGATAGCTTATGCTTGAAAATAACCATTCCTATTAAAGACCCTATTGCTCCTCCCAAGAGTGAAACTACTAACAATGAAGCCTCGGATATTCTCCATTGACTCTTTACGGCTTTCTTCTTATCTATCCCAAATAATATGAATGAGCAAATATTAATACAGATTGAGTAGGCTAAGAAAAACATTTCTTTATTGTTGAAATTTGACATTAAAGTTTTTAGCATAGAAACCACTCCTAATATAATATATATAATACATATTATACTATAAAAACAAACAATATTGAAACCTTTGAATAACTATATTTGAAGTCCTGTTGATTGGCTAGTTTTACAAATTGACAAAATATATAAATTATTATAAAATAGCATTGTGTAATTGGTATCTATAGATAAAATAAATACAAAAATATAATATGAAGACCAAGATTTTATATTTATTTCACACCAGTATAGACAGCATATTAAATTGCTGTCTGTTTTTAAAATAAGATGAAAAAGGAGGACTATTTATGGAATTTAAATTTGATATGGAAAAGAACAAAGAGAAACTTGAAGAATTTAAAAGATTCATTAGGGAAAATGAAGACAAGCAAGGAGCTTTGATGCCTGTGCTACAAAATGGCCAAGAAATGTTTGGATATTTACCTGTAGAGGTTTTAGAGATGATATCTAAGGGATTGAGTATTCCTTTGTCAGAGATATATGGAGTAGTTACTTTTTACTCCCAATTTTCACTAATACCTAGAGGAGAGTTTAAAATTGGGGTTTGCTTAGGTACTGCTTGCTATGTGAAGGGCTCTCAAGATTTACTTAACAAAGTAGTAGAAGAATTGGGTATTGAATCTGGTAAAACTACACCCGACATGAAATTTTCTCTAACAGCAACTAGATGTATTGGGGCTTGTGGGTTAGCGCCAGTTTTATCAGTGAATGATGATGTATATGGTAGATTAAAGCCTGAAGATGTAAAAGGTATATTAGATAAATATAGATAAATGGAGGTGTAACATATGACTACAATTAATGAACTAAAAATAATTAGAGAAGAAGGATTAAATAGGATAAAACTTCGTCAGTCAGAGCTAGGCAAGGAGTTTATTGATGAAACCCATGGTTTCAAGAAACACCATGTTTTAGTTTGTGGTGGGACAGGCTGTCACTCATCTA
>CAZIII010000137.1:0-5927 GCA_964539425.1 uncultured Tissierellaceae bacterium
AGCCTATGCATATTACTTTTCCTGTAACTCCTGCTCTTTTCTTTGCTTCGTATAGACAAAGCATACCTGATTTACCTGTTCCACCTATTACTACTACTGTATCTCCAGGTTTAACTAATTTAGCTGTTTGAGCTGGTGCTCCTGCTACGTCTAATACTGATAATGCTAAGTTTTCTGGCATGTCTGATGGAATTTTAGCGTAAATTCCTGATTCAAATAATATAGCTTTTCCAACTATATCTACTTGGTCAACATCTGATCTGATTTCTTTAAATTCGTCTATGCGAAGTGGTGTAAGTGATAATGATACTAATGTAGCAATTTTGTCTCCAACTTTAAGATCTGTTTTTCCTTCTAAAGCTGTTCCAATTTTTTCAATTGTACCAATTAACATTCCGCCTGATCCTGTAACTGGGTTTTGGTGCTTACCTCTTTCAGCTACAATGCCCTTCATTATTTTCTTGATTTCTTCTATGTCACCCTTAGCTTGCTCTTTAATTTGTGTAAAGCTTGCTGAGTCTACGTTCAATGTTTGTACGTCAATAAGTATCTCGTTGTCATAAATCTCCATGTCGTTGTCAATTTTTAATGCTGGTTGTGGTAATACTCCTTTTGGTTCAATAACTCTGTGCGTGCCATATGGATTTCCTTTTTTCATTTGACATTCCTCCTAGATATTTTAATTTTTATTTGATTACCTAAATCACCACTATAAATTAATGCAATATCTATGCCAATGTTAGAATATGTCATTTTTAAACTTTATATAATGATTTGTGAATAAAAACACAATGTTTTAGCCCTTTTGGATATTTTTTCTTCTTATTTTAGTATCTTTTTATTGGAATATCATAAGATATACCACTTTTACCATTAAATTGATGCCGAAATTTAGGCAGTCTCCTATGATAATTCTTTTGGATTTTGAGTGGGGCAGAAGTCCTGTCCCTCTGTCCCTAGAGACCTAGCTTTGATATTTTATATTGTAGTGTTTGTCTTGGAATTTTCAGTAGTTCTGCTGTTTTGGTTATGTTGTTTTCTGTTCTGTTTAATGCTTCTCTTATTATATTTTTTTCTGTTTCTCCTAGGATTTCCTTTAGGGATGATTCATATATTTTAGTATTTTTCTTATATTGTCTAAATTTATATGGTAGTTCTTCCATTGTTATTGTATCCACATCATTGATACTCATTATTCCTTCTATTAGATGTTCCAGTTCCCTTACATTCCCGTCCCATTCATAATTGTGGAATATGTTTAGAACTTCATCTGAGATCCCCTTTACATTTGTATTGAATTTTTTATTGAATTTATCTATGAAATAATTTGAAAGTATTGGTATATCATGTTTTCTATCCTTAAGGGATGGTATTTCAAAGGAAACTACATTTAACCTGTAGTAAAGGTCCCTTCTCAGTTGTCTCCTCTCCACTGCTTCCTCTGGTAAAACATTTGTTGCGGCAATTATTCTAACATCAACTGATTTGGTGTTTGTTGCTCCAACCCTTCTAATGGTGCCATCCTGCAATACTCGCAGTAGCTTTGATTGAAGTTCTAGTGGCATGGAATTAATCTCGTCTAAAAACAATGTACCTCCGTTTGCTAGCTCAAATAATCCAGGTCTATCCTCTGCTCCAGTGAATCCACCTTTGATTGTCCCAAAAAGAATTCCTTCTAATAGATTAGCTGGAAGGGCTGCACAGTTCTGAGTAATGAATGGCTTCAATCTCCTTGGGCTTGAATTGTGTATGGCATGTACAAATAGTTCCTTTCCTGTTCCAGTATCTCCAGATACCAATACTGAAACATCTGATTCCGAAGCTTTTAGGGCAAGATTTTTTAACCTAAGTATTTCTTTACTTTCCCCTATAATGTCTTCTAATGTAAATAAAGCAAATTCCTTCTCCTTATTTGCCGATGCTTTTTCTTTTTTACTTGTGTATAATTTTCTTTGAAGATCCACTATCTTTTCTGACATTTCCCTTACTGTTGTAATATCTATTGATATTTCCAGGGCACCAAGTATTTTCCCCTTGCTAGTAATTGGTATTGATGAGTTTATTGTTGTTATTTTTTCTCCCTTGTAATTTAAAAAGGTTTGCTCTTGTTTATAAATAGGTTCTCCCGTTCGAATAACAGTAAGTAAGGTACTTGTTTCTTCTGTTAGTGATGGATATATTTCAAGTAAATGTTTGCCTACTACCTTGTCCCGGTCTATTCCATCTATGCCTTGGGCAAACTTATTATAATATACTATTATTCCATTCTTATCTATTACATGAACTCCTTCTTCTAGATAATCTAAAATTTCAATTATATTTTCTCTGAAAAATAAATCCTTCACAGAACTCCTCCTTTGTTGCTTAATTTCGGGCAGTTATCGCCAATTTTTAGGCACTTCCGTGCCTAAATTTAAATATCTATTATAACTTTCTCTACTATTTCTATTTGTTTTCTAATCATATGTCCACCGATTCTCTTAAATTTCTCTGGGTCATCGCTTACATAGTAATTATATATTCCATCTTCTAATTTTTCATTAAGAAGTCCCTGTTCTTTTAGGATGTTTTTAGTCAATTTTGCCGTTTCGTATGCTGGGTTTACTAATTTTACCTTATCTCCCATTACCTTTCCTATTGTGTATCTAAGGGCTGGATAATGGGTACAACCTAGTACCAAAGTATCTATATTATGTTCCTTTAATTCTAATAAGTATTTTTGTGCTGATATATATGCCACATCTGAGTTTTCCCATCCTTCTTCTACTATTTGAACGAATAGGGGGCAGGATACTCCAATTATTTCTGCATTAGGTAATTGCTTCCTTATTTTTCTTTGATAAGAATTAGAGTTTATTGTACCTTCCGTACCTATTACTCCAATTATATTGTTTTTTGTACATGCCGCTGCTGCTGCAGCCCCTGGGTCTACTACTCCTATGATAGGAATATCAAAGTCTTCCTTGGCCTCTTCCATGGCTAGGGCAGATGCTGTATTACAGGCTATTACTATTGCCTTTATGTCCTTAGTCATTAAAAATTTGAAGGATTCCTTTACATATTTTATTACAGTTTCCTTGGACCTAGTCCCATAGGGGATTCGAGCTGTATCTCCAAAGTATATTATATCTTCGCCTGGTAATTGTTCCATTATCTCATTTAATACTGTTAAACCACCAATTCCTGAATCGAATACTGCTATTGGTCTATTATCCATATATTTCACCTCATCTATATTCTACTAATAATATAGAGATTTTACAACCAAAAAGAACACTCTATTGGAGTGTTCTTTCTTAGAAATTATTTCCTATGGTAGTTGTGGTACTTCTATTGTTTGCTCTGGTGTTGGTTCTACTGGAGACAAGTCATTCATATTTGTCATTTGTGATTCTAAAATTTGCATAAGATTAATTGAATTCTTCTCATTTACATTTGGCAATTGTACTGTTATAACTTTATTGTTGATATTGGAAATTTTTGATTTGTAGTTGATCTCCAGGCTTAATACTCCCTTTAACTCTTCTTCTACAAGTTCACCTATTTGTCCAAGGTCAATTCTCAAATCAATTGTACCCGCTTCATGACTAATAAATCCTTTTTCGTTTATACCAAATTCTATTGCAATGCCATCATCTCCTAATATGGTTACATCTTTGTAAGTATCCATAAATGTATTGAATTTTTCTTTGATATTTGGCATTTCTTTTTCTAATTCTTTTAATGCTACATTAATTTCTTCCCTAGCAGCTTCTTTTTCTTCTTCTGGAATGTTTGCCATCTTCATAACCATATCCATATATTCTTTTATAAGCTCTATTGTAGCTTCATCATCCATTAAATAATTTCCTGTATATCTTATTAAATCCTTTAGACCTTTATCGTCTATTTTTAATTCATACATGGTTAATTTTTTTCCATCAACAAGTCTCTTTTCTTTTTCCTTTACTATTTCAAAACCTGGGTTGAACTTGCCTTCTAGTTCATTAAGATATTCCAGTAATTTAGGTTGTAATTCCTTGCTCCATTCCATCAACTCACTGAAGTTAATATCTTCACCTGCAGTATTCATCATTTGGCCGATATCATATACTAAATACTCTTTTGCTGGATCTGGTGAAATAAAACTCATTAACATTTGAGGCATCTTTATGATCTCTAATAATTCAAATTTATCACCGGACATATCTGTGTCAACCCATATATTCAGGTCTCCACTTATCATGCCACCAATATCAAAAATGATGTCCGTCTTAGCTTTAGCAGCTGTCTTATCTTCATTTTGTACCATTCTTTGATTTATTGTAAGTTTTGACATGTTTATTATGTTCATTACTTGTTGTAACTCAATTTGCTGATCTTCTGAGAAATCTTCTGCACCTAATACCATATTAATTTCCATGGTTGAATCCATTGAAGTTATGTCTTGCATTTTGTTAAAAGCGCTAAAGAGTTTTTGCTGATCACTTGCACATGCAGTCAAACTCATTACTAATACTAACATTAATGCCACTATTGATATTTTTTTCATATCTTGCCCCCAAAATTTATTTGCATATTAAGTACATGCATTTGTTGTTATTATTATAACATCCCAATCTTTTCCACACAAGTTTTCATGAAATAATGTGACTTTAGTAATTGTTTATTATCAAGGGGTTGAATGATAAATTTCAACCCCTTGTTTTTCTAGAATGTTAGTGTACCATTTTCATCCTTGATTATCTGTAATATTTGTTCTTCTCTGCCGTCTAAGGCATTTATATATATTATGAAATCTGAATCATTATATTTTCCCTTGAATTCATAGCAAAGGATTTCATTTTTACCCTTTGGTATTAGGGCTAATCTAATGGAATCTATGTTGAAATTAACTTTAACTTTAGATCTTGCTTCAGCTTCATCTATATGTGGAGTCTCTATGGTTCTATCGTGATGATTCATATAGTATGGAGATGCATCAAATCCTACTATTTCACCATTATCCAAGGCTACTTTTACCTTGATTAAATCTGGGTAAATAGTTACATCATTTTCTTTATATGCGAAGTTAAATAATATGGTTCCATCATACTTCAGGGAATAGTTAGGTTCCATATTGTTAAAGCCCTTGGCACTTAAAAAGTTTAAGGCCTTTTCCTCCGCATTTTTTATAGATAATTTTGCGCTGGATACTGGTCTTGGATTTACCATCCATACTACCTTGCCACCTTTTTTAGATACTGAGGTGTAAACCGCTAAATCCCTTTGTTGGTTTTGTTGAAATATATGGAATGTGTGAGAAGGGATTTTTACTTCGTTGATATTTTCTCCTTCTTCAAACAATTCCACTTCACTGACCTTATCCTTTCCAAAGAAGTCTTCTGCAATGGATCTGGCTTTTTCTACTGACACATCTTCATCCGAAAGGCCTACAGGTTTCCTATTTAGAATTTGGTCTGAAAATGGACCGTCATATATTAGTTCTGGCGATTTACCCATTTGTTTATCTAAATTTACTAAGGATGTTTGAAATACACCTTCATCTGCCTCTTTTACCTTATTAGTTTGCCTATTGCTCATAGATGCTACTAAAAAGTTTGACTCTCTTAAACTGTCTTGCAGCTTGGATAGTTCTCCATTGAATGATGCTGCATTGGCCTGAAGACCGTTTAATGCTTCTCTTTGTTCATCAGTTATATCTTCTCCTTGAAGATGTCTTTGTATCAAATATGAGGAATAATCCCCTGCTTGAGTCAAGAACTTCTCTGTTTTGGCTGTTTCTGCATGGGTTATTGGCATTTGACCTAGTTTATCCTTTGCAGAAAATGCTTCATTCGTTATCTGGGAAAATAAAACTATATTTTGCTGGTGCTATCAGGAAGATTTAGACCAATTATACGCTTTTTATTGTAGTAGATATGAAAATATTAGTTATGAAGAATTTA
>CAZIII010000138.1:0-5918 GCA_964539425.1 uncultured Tissierellaceae bacterium
GTTGATTTTTTATTGTACTACCATATTTCTCAGTCCATTCCCAAGCCTCTTCTAAGAATCCTTCTCTTCCAAGTCCTTCCTTAGACTTTCCTTCTAATTTAATCTTGTTTACAACCCTAGCCTCAGTAGATATACTGGCATGGTCCGTACCTGGCAGCCAAAGAGCCGAATAGCCTTCCATTCTCTTCCATCTAGTTAAAATATCTTGAAGAGTATTATTTAATGCATGGCCCATATGCAGGCTTCCTGTAACATTTGGCGGTGGCATCATAATTGTAAAAGGTTTTTTATCTTTATCAACATGAGCTACAAAATGTCCATTATCATTCCAATATTTGTATAGTCTGTCTTCGAAGTCTTTGGGGTCATAAGTCTTTGGTAAATTCTCTAACATTTCAATTCCTCCCTAAAATTAAATAAACCCTCCATCCTTATAATACAAAGGACGAAGGGTAATTCGCGGTACCACCTTAATTCCATGGAATATCCATAGCTCTTAAATAAATGTAAGGGTTTAACCCTTCAAGCTTACTTAGTTTCTGCTTGAATGCTCAAAAGCTACCTTCAATAAATACTTAACTTAGGATCTCTCAGCATATAATCCTCTCTCTGTATAGGGTATTTACCTACTCCTCTTTTTCAAAGCTTAATCTGAAATTATTGATTCAATTATATATTCATAAGTTTTATTTGTCAACTACATCCTTACTGGTATTCTTCCTAATTTTTATAAAAATAATCAAATAATTTATAAATGCAATTAAGTTAAGTACCACAGTCAAAACAAACAATACAGTTGACAGGATTTCTGGTAATTTAAATACTATAGATAATGTGGCTGCATAAAAAGATAAAGTTGCTATCTTCCCATATTTATTTGAAGGCATCACTTGTTTTCCTTTAAATAAATATAATACTGCTCCACCCGAAATCATCATGATTTCTTTTATTCCTAGTGCAAATAATATCCATGGAGGAATAATTCCTTTAGTAGTAAAGCTTATAAGTATGGTAAACATCATTAATTTATCTGCAATAGGGTCTAAAACTACCCCAAGCTTCGTAGATAAATCATACTTTCTAGCAATATATCCATCAGCTACATCAGAAATTCCTGCTAAAATAAATACTAATCCTGCTAATAAAATATTATTATCTAAATTAGAATAGAAAAAGTATAGATACACTGGAATAAGTAATAATCTCAAAATTGTTATCATATTTGGTATGTTCATGCTATTCCTCCCTTATGAGACTAATTTGTAACCTTTACTTTATTGTAGAATATTATAACATTAAATAGAACTCTCGTATACCCATTTTATGTAAGGAGGGATATAATGTCAAAGATTTTTAAGAAAATTTCTCTAATTTTAATTGTCATAATAGTGCTTTCACTTGGATTAACAGGATGCAAAAAAGAAACTGACCTTGTACCTATTAGGTTAATTGAAGTTACCCACTCACTCTTTTATACCCCACAATATGTAGCATTAACACAAGGATTTTTTGAAGAAGAAGGATTGAAAGTAGAATTGATCAATGGAAAAGGTGCAGATAAATGTATGACAGCATTACTCAGTAATGAAGCTGAAATTGGATTTATGGGGCCTGAAGCATCTGTATATGTATACAATCAAGGAAGGGATAATTATGTCATTAACTTTGCACAATTGACGCAAAGAGATGGTTCATTTTTAGTAGGTAGAGAAAAAGATGATAACTTTACATTCGATAAACTAAAGGGTAAATCTGTCCTTGGGGGTAGAAAAGGCGGCATGCCTGAAATGACTCTGGAGTATGTAATCAAAAAACATGGTCTAGTAATTGGGGAAGATGTTGAAGTTAGAACAGATATACAATTTGATGTATTGGCTGGAGCATTTGTAGGTGGAGAAGGAGATTATGTGTCATTATTTGAGCCAGTAGCAGCTACATTAGAAAAAGAAGGTAAAGGATATGTAGTGGCTTCTATAGGTGAAGAAGGTGGATATATACCTTATACTTGTTACTCTGCAACTAAGGAATATATCGATAATAATCCAGAAATAGTTCAAAAATTTACAAATGCACTATATAAAGCAATGGTTTGGGTCAGCGAACATAGTAGTGAAGAAATTGCAGAAGCAGTTATGCCTCAGTTCCCAGATACAGATAAAGAAGTATTGGTTAAACTTGTTGAAAGATATAGAGATCAAGATTCTTGGAAGCCTGATTTAATCATTACTGAAGATGGATTAAACCATATGATGGACATCATGGAATTGGCTGGCGAATTAGATAAAAGGGCTGATTATGAGAAGATTGTAACAACTAAATTTGCTAAAAAAGCTATGAAATAGAAAAGGTCCCAAAAGGGACCTTTCTTTAATCATTCCATCTATTATTTTTTTTAGAAGTATTTTTCTTTGGCTCATTGCCTCTTCTTTCTCTTCTTACCTTGCCAACTTTCGCAGGCTTTCCTTTAGAACTACTAGAAGATGATGAACCAAGAGAAGAAGGTCTTCTATTTGATTTTGTCTTAGGCGCAATAGTTGTATCCATCAACGGATAGGGATGATCTTTCACTTCTGGTATTGTCTTAGCTATTAATTTTTGTATATCTCTCAATAATGCCTTTTCTTCAAAATCACAAAATGAAATAGCTATGCCCCCAAGACCAGCTCTTCCCGTACGTCCGATTCTGTGAACATAAGTCTCCGGCACCTCTGGTAAGTCAAAATTAAATACATGGGAAAGTTCTGCAATATCCAACCCACGAGCTGCAATATCTGTGGCCACTAGTATTCTAGTTTTTCTTTCTTTAAAGTTCTTCAAAGCCAATTGTCTAGCATTCTGAGACTTGTTTCCATGGATAGCTTGTGCCTTTAGTCCCTCTTTTTCTAAGGATTTAACTATTTTATCTGCTCCATGTTTTGTTCTGGAAAATACTAAAGCAGAGACTATATCTTTGTTTTTCAACAAATCAATTAATAGATTTATCTTATTTCCTTTATCTACAAAGTAAACCTCTTGTTGAATTATATCCACTGTAGATGATACAGGGGTTATTTCTACTTTCACAGGGTTCTTTAATATGGAATTTGCAAGCTTTGCAATTTCATCAGGCATGGTAGCTGAAAAGCACATTGTTTGCCTTTCCTTAGGTAAATAAGTAATAATCTTTCTTACATCCTTCAGCATTCCCATATCAAGCATTTGATCTGCCTCATCAAGTACAAAATGTTTAACTTGCTTTATATTTACAAATCCTTGATTTATTAAGTCCAATAGCCTACCTGGAGTTGCCACTAATATGTCTACTCCCTTTGCTAATTCTCTAGTTTGTGGATGTTGCGTTACTCCACCATAGATTACTAATGTCTTAAGGCTCACATATCTTCCATATGCCCTAAAGCTATCTCCAATTTGAATAGCTAATTCCCTAGTTGGTGCTACAATCAATGCTTTTATTTCTTTTCGTCCCTTTGATGATCGTTGTTCGTAGGATAACCCTTGTATTATAGGAATAGCAAAAGCTGCAGTCTTCCCTGTACCTGTCTGAGCACATCCTAACAAGTCACGACCTTCAATAAGGGGTGGAATAGCCTGAGCTTGAATAGAAGTTGGCTCAGTATATCCTTCAGTCTTTAAAGCCCTCTGAATGGGCTCAATTAAATTTAATTTCTCTATTTGCAATATCATTTCTCCTTTTATCTTAATCCATTATACATAACTTCTCATTATAACACATTATTTCAATTAGTCATAATATTTATTCGTAAACCTTTATCCAATTACTAATTTATTTGTCTTCTTCAAATACTTTGATGGAATTGGTTTATGCAATTTCCAAGTTATACTCATAGGACGACTTCCTTCATGTGTTACATAATCAGCTATTCCTAAGAATGTATATGGTGAAGTGCCAGCAACATCATTTTTATATTCCCTTACGAATAACAAGACCTTACTTCCTTCTTTTTTATGATTAATATACCTTTTTCCAGTGTTAGATTCTTCAGACGTAGTGCTTTGACTCTGCCAATGAAAAAGAGTTTCATTAATAGAGTAATCATTATACATTGTTGTTGGTGAATAATCTTTATCGGATTTATTTAGAGTTATAAAGAATAAATCCAGCTTTTTATCTGGTAAGTATTTAACTCCTTCTCTTACAGTGTTAGGTTTCATATAATCTAATCCAACTAAAATTTGATCCCGAGTATAGCTACAGTGTAAATCTAAAGGACATTCAAATCCTAAATTCACCATTTCATCAAGAAAATCGATTCGACTATAGTTATATTTTAGGATTTCTATTAATTCTGCATAAATAACAGGGTTATTTTTCAATTCTATTAATCCATCAATCATCTTCTCAAATCCACATTCTTCCGCAGGCTTTTGCCATATTGTGAACTGAAACATTTGAAGCATTCTTTTCTCCATATCTGAAAATTTGTCTATGTTTTTTTCTTCTATTTCTGGCAATATATCTAATAAAAAGGCTATCCACCTTCGAGAATCAATAGCACATATCCTTGCAAAAGCTTTAGTCATTATAATCTCCATAGGCTCTTCAAAATCCATCTTTACATTTCCAAGAACACAAAGACGCGAAAAATTATCTCTACGATAAATATTACGTATATCCAAATGGTAATAATCTACAAAATTATTTAAGGTTAAATTCTTCCCTGTATCCTCTTCAAAAGTAGATATTCGCGACACTAGCCCTGATTTCTGTCCAAAGGAATTACGAATATTATTTAGGATATAATCCTTAGCTTTGCGTTCTAATTGAATATAGCAACCCTTTGGTACTGAAACAAATCCATTTTTAATTTCTTGCTGTACAGATTTAGAAGTATTGGATAACAGTGAAGCAAATTTCTCTTCAAAGTTATATTTATTATTTGCTTGCCCAATAAAATCTAATACAGTTAGACACTCTTTATCTTCTGATAAACGCAACCCACGACCTAACTGTTGTAAAAATATGGTCAAACTTTCTGTTGGTCTTAAGAATAAAACCGTATTCACTTCTGGAATATCTACACCTTCATTATAAATGTCTACTACAAAAATAAATCGTATCTCTCCACTAACAAGCTTTTGTTTCGCTGTTTTTCTAAGCTCTCTTGGTGAATCTCCTGTTAATGCAATTGATGGTATATTATTTTCACTAAAATATTCAGCCATAAAATTAGCATGATCTACAGAAACACAAAATCCCAATCCTTTAACTTCATCTAGGTCGGTAACATACTTTAATATGGATTGGATAATCATGCTCCCTCGTTTTTCAGATACACTTCTCTCAAAACTATAAACTCTACTTAGCTCTGACTTATCATACCCACCTCTCGTCCACTTCAAAGAATCTAAATCAACAGTATCAGTGACACCAAAGTACTGAAATGGGGAGAGTAATTTTCTATCAATAGCTTCTGGTAAACGGATTTCTGCTGCAATACGATTATCGAAATATTCAACAACATTTTTCTCATCCATACGCTCGGGTGTTGCTGTAAGGCCTAGCAATATTTTAGGCTTATAATAAGTAAGTAGTTTCTCGTACGTAGGAGCTGCCGCATGATGGAATTCATCTATAATAATAAAATCATAAAAATTTGATCTTGTTTTAGTATGAAATTTTCTAGAGTTAAAACTTTGCACAGAAATAAATAAATGGTCAATCTTCTCTGGTTCATAGTTTCCAACAAGTAAATCTCCAAAGTTTGCATCCTTTAATACGCCTTGAAAACAATTTATACTTTGCTTCAAAATTTCTTCTCTATGAGCTACAAAAAGCAACCTATTTAATTTCCCTGGATTTTCTTTGCAGAATCTCTTGTAATCTAGAGCAGAGATTATAGTTTTGCCTGTACCCTCTCGTGTCAAGGGTATGATAAATATTTTAATGATTTTTGATT
>CAZIII010000139.1:0-5910 GCA_964539425.1 uncultured Tissierellaceae bacterium
CATGTATAAGACTTAATAATTCTATTGATTCCAACTACACTATATTATAAAAGAGCATAAAATGAATCTTTAATTCAATCATCTTTTTTATAAAATATTGCTATTTTTCTTTTTATAATAAGCCAACGGATAATATATCAAATATGAACCTGATAAATTATCCGTTGGCTTATTAATTTCCTTTTAAATTTGGGGAATTGCTGAAAATTACTCATGATTAATTAAATTTCTCCTTCTATATTCAGTGGGGGAAACTCCCTCAATACGCTTAAAGACTGAAGAAAAATGAGCAGTACTTACAAAACCGCAATTTCTAGCAACTTCTTCAATGTGAACTGTATCCCCTTCTAATTTTTCTTTAGCCTTGCTTATCCTAATGTTCATTAAGTAACTATATGGTGTTTGATTCATATGCTTTTTAAAAATTCTTTGAAAATGGCATGAACTGATAAAAATAATACTACATATTTCATTTATAGTGATATTACTGCTATAATATTCTTCCATATATTTTATAGCCTTGGATATATAGTCATTGTCAGAATGAATTCTTTTCTTATGTACTAGATATCCTGGCATTGAATCCCTTAACAATTGTATTGCTATTTGTGTTTCTATGCTATTAATCATCACTGGACAAATATCACTAAATTCAATTAGCTCTTTAACTAGAACTTCGATTAAATCTAGTAATTGATGGCTATATGCATTATTGGTTTTTTTAAATATTATCTTTTCTTTATCTATTACTTCATGTGCTATCTTTTCAAAAAAATCAGTTTTAACGCAAATAGATATAAAGTTTACTGAACCAACACTGTCTAATTGATCAACCTTAATTTCTATACCTGGTTCTAAGCAAATAAAACTTCCCTTTTTGAATTTATATTCTTTGTCTTTAATACTCATTGATGGAGGTGTTGTATAAAAGATTACAAAATGATAATCTTCTGTTATCATTTTTCTTTCTATCAAAAATTCCTCAGGTATAAAAATGGCAATATTCTTACTCAAATAAGATTTTGTATTAGAATGGATGTTTACAGGTATAGTTTCAATAAATTCATCAAACCTACTTTTCATCACACATCCCTCCTTAGTAAGAAAATATACTACTCTGTCTTATTCTAGAATTATGTCTATTTAATATTATTATAACTTAAATATAAGTTTTTGCATAGAAAAAAGGATAGAGTTTATCTATCCTCTACCCTATTAATCTATTGTATTGTATTACTGTTGCTGATTTAAAGTATTATTTTGGTTCAGATAGTCTAATCTATCATTGAGAAATTGTAGGTGACTCTCTACGTCTTTTCCCATTCTTTCAAACATGCTTTTTGCTTGTTGATCTTCTGTTGCTTGAGCCATTATGGAATAACTACCTTTAGTCGCTTCACAAGTAGCAATTGCTTGTTGTAAATCACTTTGCACTGTCATTTTTTTCACCTCTCATTCTAGATTATATTGTGCAAAATTGATATATTAATTCATTTAAAATACAGTAAATATTTCCTACAATTATTTAGTATCTTTTAAAGGTAATTAAAAACAAGATGACTTTTCATAATTAATACATGGTCTTGTTAGAATATTCAAATTAGATTGGCATTTCTTTAACTATTAGTGTATATTTATATTAATGGCTTAAAATAACAAAACGGGGGGATAACATGAATAACAAAAAAGCTTTGGAAGTTTTAGAGAACCTAAAAAAAGTAATAATAGGAAAAGATGAAGTATTAGAGAAAGTTTTGATTGCATTACTAGCAAGAGGACATCTTTTAATTGAAGACATTCCTGGAGTTGGAAAAACAACATTAGTTAAATCTCTTGCAAAAAGTATGGATTTGTCTTATAAAAGAGTCCAATTCACACCAGATCTTATGCCTTCTGATATTATTGGTATTAGTATTTTTGATAAAAATACGAGCTCGTTTATTTTCAAAAAAGGTCCAATTTTTAACCAAATATTTCTTGCCGATGAAATAAATAGAACTTCTCCAAAAACTCAATCTAGCCTTTTGCAAGCTATGGAGGAAGGAGAGGTATCCACTGAAGATAATCATTACATATTAGAAAAACCATTTATGGTACTAGCAACTCAAAATCCATTAGAGTATCAAGGTACTTTCCCGTTACCTGAGGCACAATTGGATCGCTTTTTTATGCGTTTATCATTAGGATATCCAGCGAAACCTTATGAAATCGAAATTTTGAAGAACTATAATTCTATAAAAAACCTTAATCTAATTGAACCAGTTGTTTCTCAAGAGGATATCTTAGAAATGCAGCAAATGGTAGATAACTTGACAGTCCATGATGATATAATGGACTACATTGTTAATATCTCTAATGCTACAAGGAACTATAAGGATCTGCAACTAGGAGTTAGCCCAAGAGCTTCAATTGATTTACTTAAAGCCTCCAAAGCTAAAGCATTTTTAGCTGGACGAGACTATGTTGTACCAGATGATGTAAAAGATATGGTCATTTCTATCCTTGGACATAGACTAATCCTTTCATCAGAGGCTAGAATAGAAAGAAAGAAGATTGAAGATATATTAAAAGGGGTTCTCAATAATGTCTATGTACCGGTGATAGTACATGAATAGTTTTAAAATAGGGCCATCTTTTATATTCTTAGTATTATTTTCCTTTGTTATATTAGTTGGTGGAACCATGCCTTATTTTGTTTTCTATATCTTTTTGCTGACTTATTTCATACCTTTTATTCACTGCCTATTAATTCTAAAAAAAATTAATGGTTATGTGAATATACCAGATGGCTCTTTATTCACAGGAGATACTGTAACTATAGACTATTTTATAGAAAACAAAGGCTCTTTTCATATCCCTTATCTGGAAATCAAGAGCAATATTTCAACGGAACTAACAGGAATAAATTCTCCCAAGGTCTTCTTATCTCTTGGAAGAAAACAAAACTATACAAGGAAAGAAAAAGTAATTTTGAAAAGAAGAGGTTATTATGAAGCTGGTGATGTAGAAGTTAGAATACGTGATATTTTCGGCTTCTATACTTTTAAGAAGAAAATTTCCAGCAATGTTTCCCTTCTAGTCTATCCTGAAATTATTAGTTTATCCACATTTAAAATAATTGCTAGCCAGCAATCAGGGGAACTTATAGTACATGATTCTGCCTTCCAAGATAAAAGCAGAGTGACTTCTATTAGGAATTATAGAGAAGGTGATTCAATTAAGCAAATTCATTGGAAAATTTCAGCAAAAAATGACAAGCTTGTAATAAAAGACTATGAAAATCGGGGAGATACAAATGCAATTATCTTAATAAATAATGATAATAGTCTTTTCCATAATGATGTAAATCGTCGTCTGGAAGATAAATGCGCTGATACTGCCCTTAGTCTAGTTGATTATTTCCTTAACCAAAATATAGAAGTCACTTTAGCAACTCAATCTTATAATACCTATATAGAAATAAGTGGACAAAATAAATCTGATTCTAAATCGTTTCTAGAAACTTTAGCTAGATTTAGAGGCAATGGTGCTTTTGATTTCAAAACTGTTTTTATATCTAGAATTCATATGCTTCAAGGTGGTTCAACTATTATAATCATTACTCCAAATTTAGATAAGGAAATGGGTGCTTATGGAGTTGAACTAAAGATGAGAAATTTAAAACCATTATTTATTGTTATAACAGATAAAGACAACAAAAATGGTTATATTGATTTAGATATTGTAAAAAGGCTAAATGAAGAAAGTATCACAGTTTATATTTTAGATCATAATACAAGTATCAAAGAAGCGCTGGAGGTACCAAATGGATAGAATATCAAATAAAAATAATCTACTTAGTCTTATTTATTTTATTTTTGTATTTAGTCTTGCCTATATACTTGGATTGGGTATAGAACTAGAACTAAATATTTCAATGCAAATATTGGTGATTTTAATAGTAAGTATAATAATTAAATTTTTTCTATTGAATCCATTGATTCTCTATGGTCTTTTAGGTATTACTTTTATCTCAGCTATATTAACAAACCATTATATTACACCCTTTCTTCCCAACTTCTTAGAAAGAATCTACCTTTTATTTAAGAATATAATCAGAAATCTTCAGGGTAAAGAAAATATTGCCTCAAATAATATATTTTTATTTTGGATAATACTCATTGCTTTAGTAGCGTTTTTGACATCTTATATCCTCTTTAAGAATAAAAAAATTTACACTCTCATTCCGATTTATATTGGTTCTTTTATATTTTATTGGTATACCTTTTTTGACCAAGCTTATTGGATGATAGCAATCTTTTTATTCTCCTTCTTTATTCTAATAGGTATGAACAAATACTCAAAGAAAATGGCGGGGATAGAAAGTTCAAAATCTGCTGACTTTGAAAACCTTTATACTCCATGGATACAAACATCAATTAACTATAGTTTGATAATCGTCATATTAGCTCTTATAATTCCCAAGAGTAACTACTACATAGAGTGGCCTTGGCTCCAACAAAAGGTATCTAATAAATTTCCTTTTGTTGAGGAGTTACGATCATATGATGACTATATCAGAAGTTCAGGAAAAGCTTATTTGTTCGATTTTTCAATGACAGGTTATCATGGTGGAACCTCTAGATTAGGTGGTCCTGCAACTTTAAATAGCAAAACAATTATGTCTGTATATACTGATGAACCTACTTATTTACGTGGAAGCATAAGACAGAAGTATACGGGATATTCATGGGAGTCTATTAATACTACTTGGGAAAATTATTCTTTGCGAAAGGATTTTAGCGGACTTACACGGAATGAAAAGAATAATTACTATGAAGAGATTGATATTCAGATAGCCTACCATTCATTTGCTTCGGCAACCATATTTTCACCTTATAAGCCATCAGAAATATATTTTAATGGCAATGGATACAATAAAATAAAAGTGAGTTCTGATGATTCTATATTCTACTCTAACGGAGTTTATGAAAATGAATCATATCTAGTTAGAGTACAAAAGCCCCTCCCTTATGGAATTTTAGTTTCTCTTGGAGTTGATTTGAAGAAGACGGATCTTGAAAATTTAGATACATATCTGCAAATACCTGATGAAAAGATAACTAATAGAACAAGAACACTTACAAAGGAAATTGTGAAAAATTCTAGAACTGATTTTGAAAAAGCAAAATCTATAGAGACCTATCTTAGAAAGAGTTTTAATTATAATACGGATGTATCCGAAGTTCCTGCTAAACAAGAATTTATTGATTATTTTCTCTTTGATGGACAAGAAGGCTATTGCACCTATTTTGCTACTACTATGGCTATATTACTTAGATTGGAAGGAATCCCTACTAGATATATAGAAGGCTACTTAGCCCAAGACTTAGTTGAAACAGGTGAATATGAAGTAAAACACAAGAATGCTCATTCATGGGTAGAGGCCTTTATAGAACCTGTTGGATGGATGACTTTTGAACCTACCCCTGCTTACCCTGTAGAATCAAGATTTGAAGACTATAATCCTATTACAGATAGCGATACATCACAAGAAACAGTTGATACAAATGATGAAAATCCTACAGAAAACACTGGTAACCCTAATTTTGATAATAGCATTGATATTGAAGATGGTAAAATAGGGTCAAATAGTGGGATACCAACTGAGGAAAATGTCGAAGAATCATCAGAAAATAGCCTAATTATTTTTATGGGTATTTTCTTATTATTAATACCAATAAAGTTTTCCCTTAGCTACCTAATTTATGGATATAAAGAGATGCAAGCTAAGAAATTGTCTAATGAAAAGAGAATCATATTTTTATATAAACAAATACTTAGACTTGCAGGACTACTAGGCTATCCTCAAAAATATGGTGAAACACATTTTGAATATGCCAATCGTGTCGCATCTAAATTCTCAAAATT
>CAZIII010000140.1:0-2349 GCA_964539425.1 uncultured Tissierellaceae bacterium
GTTGATGAATTACAAGATAATGTATATAATATTGTTTAGAGTAGCGAAATAAAAGGAGGCTTATATATGATATTAATTAAAAACGGAAGAATATACACCATGGCAGGACAAGTAATCGAAAATGGTTCAATCCTAATAAAAGAGGGTAAAATAGTAGAAGTAGGAAAAGATATTATTGCACCTCTTGATGCAAAGGTAATAGATGCAGAAGGTAGAATGGTAACTCCCGGATTTATTGATGCTCATTGTCATCTAGGTATGTGGGAGGAAGGAATAGGCTTTGAAGGTAGTGATGGAAATGAAATGACAGATCCTATTACTCCTCAACTAAGAGCTATAGATGCTATTAATCCAATGGATATTTCCTTTGAAGAAGCATATCAAGGTGGAGTAACTACTGCCATAACAGGACCTGGTAGTGCAAATGTAATAGGTGGAACTTTCGTAGCTATCAAAACCTATGGAAATAGGGTAGATGATATGATAATAAAAGACCCTGTTGCTATGAAGATTGCATTTGGAGAAAATCCAAAGAGAGTATATGATTCTCAAAAGAAATCACCGATGACAAGAATGGCTACTGCTTCAATCCTAAGAGATACATTGTTTAAAGCTAAGACTTATCTAAATAAAAAAGAAAGAGCAGAAGATTCTTCAAAATTACCTGATTATGATATGAAGATGGAAGCAATGATACCTGTACTAAAAAAAGAAATTCCGTTGAAAGCTCATGCTCATAGGGCAGATGATATATTTACTGCTCTAAGAATCGCTAAGGAATTTGATGTTGATATTACTTTAGACCATTGTACAGAAGGACACTTAATAGCGGATCAACTAGTTAAAGAAGGAAAAGCTGCCTTAGTAGGACCAACATTTGGAAATAGATCTAAATTTGAGTTAAAAAATAAATCCTTTGATACTCCAAGAGTATTAAATGAAGCTGGAGTAAAAATAGCAATAATTACGGATTCTCCAGTAATCCCACTTCAACATTTATCCCTATGTGCAGGTTTAGCACATAGTGCTGGACTTCCTGAAATGGACGCACTAAAAGCTATTACAATAAATGCAGCAGAGATAGTTGGGTTACAAGACAGAATAGGAAGTATCGAAGTAGGTAAGGATGCAGACATAGTAATATTTGATGGCAATCCATTAAAAGATGTAGATGCTAAGACTTATGCCACAATAATAGATGGGAAGATGGTCTATAAAAGATAGTGAGGTGTTTTCGTGAAATTAGGTTTAATTGTTAATCCTATTGCCGGTATGGGTGGAAGAGTAGGGTTGAAAGGTACAGATGGTACTGAAGTATTAGAAAAGGCTAAAAGTCTAGGGGCAGTCCCAGAATCACCGGGAAAAGCACTGAAGGCTCTAGAACTACTATTACCTCTAAAAGACCAATTGGAAATCTACACTTATCCTGGGAATATGGGAGAAAATGAAGCTATTACAGCAGGTTTTAGTCCTATAGTTTTTGATGAAGGAAAAGAAAACTTTGGACCTGAAGATACAGAAGAAGCTGGAAGAATTATGGTGGAAATGGGTGTTGATTTAATACTATTTGCAGGTGGAGATGGTACTGCTCGTAATATTTACAATGCTATTGGAACTCAAGTACCAGTAATTGGTGTACCAGCAGGAGTAAAAATACATTCAGCAGTATATGCAAGTCACCCTAGGGCTGCAGGGCAAATTGCCCTTAAATACCTTCAAGATGAGAATATAGAAACAAAAGAAGCAGAGGTAATGGATATAGATGAAGAAGCATTTAGGGAAGGAACTGTTACTGCAAGGTTATATGGATATATGAGAATTCCTTTGGAGCCAGAACTTATACAAGTAACTAAGTCTGGGGGAATAGGGTCAGAGGAAGAATCTTTAGATGGGATTTCAGATAGAATTATAGAAGAAATGGAAGAAGAAGCAGATGTATTTTATATAATAGGATCAGGAACATCCACTAGACCTATTATGGAAAAATTAGGTTTGCCTAATACTTTACTAGGAATAGATATAGTAAAAAACAAGGAACTAATAGGATCTGATGTGAATGAAAAAGGAATCCTAGACATTATAGGAGATAGCAAAGCTAAAATAGTAGTAACTGTGATTGGTGGTCAGGGTTATATATTTGGAAGGGGTAATCAACAAATTAGTGCAGAGGTAATAAAAAAAGTAGGTAAAGATAATATAAGGATTATTGCCCCAAAGAATAAACTTCTTTCCTTGGAAGGAAGGCCTCTTTTAGTAGATACTGGCAACGATGAAGTAAACAGTATGTTCAATGGATATATGAAAGTATTGACCACTTATTATGCAGAGTCAATAGAGAAGGTAGAAGGA
>CAZIII010000140.1:2449-5906 GCA_964539425.1 uncultured Tissierellaceae bacterium
ATTATCATAGATGAAATATGGGTATAATGAAAACAATAAGGAATTATTTCAATAATTATAAATTGCAAGTTAATTAATATTTAATAAATGATGTAAAGGAGAATATTTATGAAAAAATTAATCACCTTTTTACTTCTATTTATTAGCATAACTTTAATTATAATATCACCAGATCATGCTGAAGATAACAGTATAATCTGGACTGAAGAAGAGATTAATTTTATGGAGAAGAATTCTGTAATTCGACTTGGAGTAGACCCCAACTTTGTACCATTTGAATTTATTGATAAGGACGATGTATATAAGGGGATTACTGCGGACTACCTTTCATTGATTAGCAAGAAAACTGGTTTGGAATTTGAAGTTGTTAAAGGCATAACATGGCCAGAAGCCTATACAATGGCTCTTTCTAGCAGTGTTGATGTATTACCAGCAATTTCTAAGACGGAGAATAGAGAATTACATTTTCTTTTTTCCCAGCCCTATTATTATTTTAAGAGGGTTATCGTAACTAGAGATACAGAAACTGCTATCTCTGGAATTGAAGATTTGGATAAATCATCTGTAGCTGTTCAGAAAAATAGTTCCCATCACAGCTACTTATTATCTTATCCTAATATAAATTTAAATCTATATGATTCTGTGGAATCAGCACTAACGGCTGTAGCAAATGGCACTGAGAAAGCCTTTGTTGGAAACTTGGCTACTACAAATTATTTAATAGGGTCAAATGGCATATCAAACTTAAAATTTATCGCATTTGAAGCTGAGAAACAGCAAGCCTTATATTTTGCTGTACGTAAAGATTGGCCAGAGTTGGTAAGTATACTTAATAAAGCAGCGGATACCATTACTGAGGAAGAAAAAATAGCTATTAATAACAAATGGATCAACCTGGAATCAGAGATGAATTATGGTCCTTTAATCCGTATTCTTTCGGTTATCGGTATCTTGATTGCTATAATAATAGCAGTTTCTTTCTACTGGATTGTTATTTTAAAAAAAGAAGTAAAGAAGAGAGAACTTATTCAAGTTGATTTGGAAAAAGCAAAACAAGAGGCAGAAGATGCAAACGAATTTAAGTCAAGCTTTATGGCAAGGATGTCTCATGAAATTCGTACACCCCTTAATGCAATTACTGGGATGGCATACCTGCTTAAAAAAACTGAAATTTCTTTAACGCAGAGTATGTACATTGATCGAATTACTCAAGCATCCAGTAATATGCTAAGCATCATTAATGATCTTTTGGATTTTTCTAAAATTGAAGCCGGAAAAGTGGAGCTAGAGATTACTTCATTTGACATGGATCAGGTCATTCAACATGTTGTAAACATAATATCATATAAAATTGAAGAGCAAGAAATTGGATTTAAATTATCGAAAGACCCTCTAGTTCCCAATTGGTTTTTTGGTGACTCAAAGCGGATTGAGCAGATACTTCTTAATGTTTTAAACAATTCTGCAAAATTCACTAGTACTGGTGAAGTTTCTTTGGATATTAAACTTGTAGCAAAAGAAAATGATAAGTATCACTTAGCCTTTTCCGTTCAAGACACTGGTATTGGTATGACTGAAGACCAGGTAAAAAATCTTTTTGTCCCATTTACACAAGGAGATAGCAGCATTAATAGACGCTTTGGAGGCTCGGGACTAGGATTATCTATAGTAAAGAACCTTGTAGAGATGATGGGCGGACGAATTAAGGCTTACAGCACTTTGGGAGAAGGATCTACTTTTATTATTTATTTATCACTAAATGTAGATAAAGAGAAGGAAGAGATGTATGTAAAGACTTTATCTGGGAATCATTTCAAGGGTATTAGGACACTTGTTTTAGAGAAAACAGGAGCAAGTATGAATTTGATAGACAGTTATCTGAGTGCTTTTGGTATGAATTGTGAGCTCACTAGTTCACAGGCCAGTGCATTAAATATACTAGAGGCAGCTGATGGTAAGTTCGATAAACCCATAGATTTATTTATAATAGATTATGATACACCTTTGGAAGGTGGATTTCAATTTATAGAGTCAATTCGAAAAAACAATAAAATTGTTAAAATACCAAAGTTTATTATGTTACTCCCTATGATGAGAGAGGATTTATTTGATAAACTAAACGAATATGAAGTTGATATAGGGATTGGCAAACCAATTATCCCTTCTATTCTATTAAATGGAATACTGGATATTTTCAAACTAAAAGCAGTATCAGCTTCTCAACCTTCTGAAAAAAAGGAATTAGTAACAACAAAGATGGACAAGCGATACCAAGTTTTGTTAGTAGAAGATAATAAGACGAATCAATTGATTGCAAAATCTTTGCTTCAACAAGTGGGTATCCATTCTATTGAAGCAGATGATGGACAAGTTGCCGTAGAGCTTTATCAACAAAATAAGAATAATATAGATTTAATTCTAATGGATTTGCATATGCCCGTTATGAATGGGTATGAATCAGCAGAAGAAATAAGAAAAATATCTTCCACTGTACCTATAGTAGCAATGACTGCAGATGTAATTCTTGGGGTTAAGGAAAAATGCGAGAAAAGTGGAATCCACTATTATATAAGTAAGCCTTTTGATCCGGATCATTTTATTAAAACTGTTAAAGATATTATTTTAGAAAATGAGAAGGATTATGTGGAAGAATTGTCTGTATTGGATCAGTCTGCGGGCTTGAAAAATATAGGCTGTGATATAGGAATTTATCATCAGGTATTAAATGAATATTTTAAGGAAAACCAGTATACTTTAGATGAAATTTCATTGGCTATTAGCGAAGGAAGATATTCAGAGGCTGCACTAATTGTTCATAAGGTCAAGGGCAGTTCGGGTAGTATTGGTGCCAAGGAATTGTATGTGCTAGCAGTTGAATTTCAAAAGGTATTGAATGAGGAAAAGGAAGACCAAATTAATATTCTAAAAGAAAGATTTTCTATATTATTTAAGAGACTCCTAGAGGAAATCTCTGAATTAAATATTGAACAACTCATACAGCAGGATATATTAAAGGAGGAAGAATGATGTCTGAAAAAATACTAGTTGTTGACGATTCGGCATCTGATCGTTTCATCATTAAAAATATGTTAAAAGAATACAATGTGGTTACAGCCTGCGATGGGCTAGAGGCCCTTCAAAGGATAGATGAGCATAAAGATATCAACTTGGTTATCTTGGATTTGAACATGCCTAATATGGATGGCTTTCAAGTTCTTACTGAGTTTAATAAGAATCAAGAACGATATAAAAGATTAAGAGCAATTATATTGACGAATCATGATGAAATGGATAATGAAATCAAAGGCTTGAAATTAGGAGCTGTTGACTATATAAGAAAGCCTATTAACATGGACTCACTAATAGCTAGAATTGATATTCATATGCAATTGATTAAGGTGCAAAATTTATATGAACAAAAGCTTTGCGAACAAGGATTAACATTTGATACTATTTT
>CAZIII010000141.1:0-5890 GCA_964539425.1 uncultured Tissierellaceae bacterium
AGAGCAGAGCCATATCCTAAGTAGAGTAGTATCGAAAGGGTATATTGACTCTGCTATTTTTATAGAAAGACAAAATGCCCTGACAGTAGAAGTCGATGCCATTAAGAAAAAAAGAAATCATTTACTAGATAACAATGGATTTGAAAAAGAAATAGAAGGAACTCTAAGGATTCTAGATATAATAAAATGTAACCCAAAGATTATAGAAGACTACGATGAAAATTTATTTACCCATACAGTAGATAAAATAATTATAGGAGAAGATTATGAGATTACCTTTAGACTAATTAATAATCTAGAATTAACACAATATGTAGGAAAGTAAGGTGATAGAGATGCAAAGGCATATGCCAATAGGCTATAAGTTAGTAAATGGAAAAGTGGTTCTTGAAACTAAGAAGGTAAAGACTGTACAGAAGATATTTAAAGATTATTTAAATGGAGCATCTATGATTGCAATAGCAAAAGAGCTAACAACTACAGGATTTCTTAATGCTAATAATAAACCAAGTTGGAATCATGGCTCTGTAGGAAGGATACTAGAAAATGTTAAATACTTAGGGGATGACATGTATCCTCAAGTTATAGATAAGCAAGAATTTGAATTAGTACAAAGCCGAAGAAAGTCAGTAGGAAAAAAGCTTGGAAGAAGCCTACAGTACAATAGCATGAAAAGTCAAAGCCTATTTAGTCAAAAGTTAAAATGTGGGGAATGCAATGAAAGCTATAGAAAATATACGGAGCATGTGGGTAAGCCATCAGAAAAGAGCAACTGGAAATGCAAGAACTATATTTATAAAAACAAAGTCCACTGCAGAAACTTATTTTTAACTGAAGAAGAGATAGAAGGTATTTTTATATCAGCAACTAATAAGATCCTATCAAAGATGTGGATGCTAGATAAAAAGCATAAGAAAGAAGTACCACGAATGACAATTGAAATCAGAAAGATAGAAGAACAAATTAAAGAGCTAGAGGAAGAAGAACAATTTTCATCGAAGGAGTTATCGGAGCTAATAATTAAAAGAGCAACGGCTTATTATAATAACTCTAAAATAGATGACTACGATTACAATACCAAAAAGATGAAAGAAGAGCTTGCAGGGGAAGAACCACTGATGGAATTTAATGAGGATTTATTTATAAAGACTATAAAGCAGATTACCATTTTCAAAGATGGAAGGATAGTAGTGGAATATATTAATGGGATTACTATGGAAGAAAAATATGAAGAAAAATGAAAGGAATGAGAACCTTGGCAATAGCAAAAAAGAGTGTAGCAATTATACCACCAAAAACTATCCATGATAGAAATATAAGGGCAGAGTTAAAAAAATTAAGGGTAGCAGCTTACTGCAGAGTTAGTACAACATTAGAAGAACAAGAAGGTAGTTATGAGGCTCAGGTATCCTATTATACGGAGAAAATAAAGGATAACTTAAACTGGAAGAGTGCAGGTATTTATGCAGATGACGGCAAATCAGCAACCAATACAAAAAAGAGAGATGACTTTAATGCCATGATAGATGATTGTATGGCAGGAAAAATAGATATGGTCATAACAAAATCAGTTAGTAGATTCGCTAGAAATACAGTAGATTCCCTTCAAACTATAAGAAAACTAAAAGAAAAGAATATAGCCATATTTTTTGAAAAGGAAAATATAAACACATTAGATGGTACAGGTGAATTACTGATTACAATCCTAAGTAGCCAGGCTCAAGAAGAAAGCAGAAACCTAAGTGAAAATACAAAATGGGGAATAACAAGAAGATTTGAAAATGGAATCGTCTCAGTAAATCATAAGAAGTTTATGGGATATACAAAAGATGAAAATGGAGAACTAGTTATAGTACCTGAAGAGGCAGAGATAGTACGAAGGATATTTAGGATGTATCTAGAAGGAAGTAGCATACTAGAAGTCACTAGAGCCTTGGAGGCAGATAAGGTGAAAACTGCAACCGGTAAAGATAAATGGCACTTCGGAGTAATAGAAAAAATGTTAGTTAACGAAAAATATATGGGAGATGCCTTAATGCAAAAAACCTATACAGTGGATTTTTTAACCAAGAAACGAGTAAAAAATAACGGAATCGTACCTCAATATTATATAGAAGATAATCATGAAGCCATTATCCCAAAGGAATTATTTTATAAAGTACAAGAAGAAAAGGCAAGAAGAGCCAGTCTTAATAAATCAGCAACAACAAGAAAATCAAATAAGGCAAAGAAGGAAAAAAGTAAATTTAGCTCTAAGTATGCACTAACAGAGATTCTAGTATGTGCCGAATGTGGACATCCCTACAGAAGACAAGTATGGTCCAAATATGGGCAAAAATCTGCAGTATGGAGATGTGAAAACAGACTAAAAAATGGAACGAAAGCAAGCTGTAAGCACTCACCTACCCTAAAGGAAGAACCACTACATAATGCTATAATGACAGCCATAAATAATGTAGTAGAAAACAATGGAGATTTTATAGGAGCATTTAGAGAAAATGTCATAAGAGTAATGGGTGGATACTCCACCAAAGATATTCCAACAGAATATGATAATCAAATAGAATACTTACAAAAAGAAATGCTATCCTTAATCGAAGAAAACGCAAAACAAGGAGCTGTAGCAGAAGATTTTGATGATGAGTACAAAAGGATATCAGAAGAGATAAATGAGCTGAAAAAGGCAAAATTAAGGCTCGTACAGGAGAAAAAGCAAGCAGATAGATATGAACAACGGATAATGGAGATGGACAGCACTTTAAAGACTGTAAGACCACAGGTAAGAGAATTTGATGAGGACTTGGTAAGGAGACTAATCAAAACAATTAGAGTAAATAAGGGAGAAAGATTAGAAATACATTTTGAATCAGGAATAGTGATGAATCAGATGGTGGACTACTATGATTAGGGGTATAGGAGCAGTAACAGAGATTTAGGACAAGTTACTGCTCTGATAGTAATATGCCAAGATTAAAGTCCTCAGATAGTACTGAGAGTTTTAATGTTGGTATATTATGTAGAATTATGTCGATAGAATAATCTTTATATTTGGAGAATAATGAGATTTTGGGTTGAGAAAGGATGGAGTATGCTATAGAATTAAAGTAACATTATAGCGTGGGCATAAAAAGTTGTTAAAGAATTAAATTTATATATTACATAAAAATTTTAGCCTAATAGTCTAATAAACTTGTCAAGGTTGTTAGAAGATATATTTGAATCATTAATCTAGGTATTAATCTGGATTTTATAAGATAAATATTAGGGGGCTACTATCATGTTAACCATTGAAGACTATATTGCTTCAAGAAAGAAAAAAGATAAATTGGATGAATTTGATTTCCAGAAGCATTCAGAAAATATGGGAGCAGTTATTCAATATGTAATGGAGTATTTTAATGAGTACTTAAATTTAGAAGATTATAGCTATGAGCAAGTTAAGACACAGCAAGTGATTGATAAATTTAAAGAAGGAATAATTGAAAACTTCCCAACAACTTATGAATTTATAATTTCTTATTATTGGTCAAACAAAAAACGTATAGATAAATTAGTATCCAAGGCATATGAAGAAATTGAAGATATAGAGCTATTTTATTTACCAGAGGATGACATAAAGGTTGCGGAGTATGTCTGTAAAAAGAAATTAGGAGTTGCTGCAACTGAAGAATTATTAAGTAATATAGCAACAATGTCAAAAGAGTACCGGGAGACTCAAACAGAAGAACCTAGCATATCTGATATGAAAGAACTCGACAATGCAATCTCAGATTGGGTAATAGAAGTCTATAGAAAATATCAAGTAAATGTGTTGGATTATGCAAGCGGCATCTCATATAAATTTTATGAGAAATATGTAGATAGTGAATATGATAGACAAACCGAAACCTTTTACTATATTAATAAATATGATTATAGATATCAGGATAATCCCTTCAATATTAATGATATATATAACAGAAACAAACATCGTGAGTTTATAGATGGACATAAAGGTGAATTGGAAATGCTGATAATGTATTTTTGGCTGTTTGAAGATGTACATGATCAAGATTATTGGCCAGAATATGTAAAACTATGTATTGAAAATGAAAGGGTAAGTTTAGCAAAGAAAAAAAGAATACTAAATCCTGTGTTTATTCAGGGGTTGAGTTATCCCTCTGACATCCATTCGAATATAAAATATATTGAAACTAAAAATGGAATATTAAAAGAAGATCCTGGACAAAACTATGTTCTTTCAATAGTATATGAAAAGTCAAATGATGAAATTTGGAAAGATAGAGATGCATTAGATAATATAATAAAAAACCTTCATTTAAGTTTTAAGCAGTTTGGAGCACCAAAATTATTGGAATTTTTGTCACCTTATCAAGCACCTGGTTATACGAAAGAGAAATTCTTTGAAAAATATCAAGTATTTGAGAAGGGCATGAGGCGGTATACTAAAATGAAAATAGCTGTTATCAATGGTTATACAAGGAAAACTAAGGATAAAGATTATTTGTTTTCAACAGTTGAAGATATTGCATGTCTAAGAAATACATGTAAAGAATTAAAGCTACAATTGAAACTGTCAGTAGATTTTACTGATACAAATAGAAGAAATAAGATAAAGAAAAATATGAATGACATGATTAACACTCTTGCAGGTATGAGGAATTTTATAATAGGTATTCACATTAATGAAATAGACTCTTGGGGTGTTAATAGACATATCTATTATAATGACAAAAGGCGTGAATATATTAATTCACTGGACTATGCTACAATATCAACTTTCATGGCTGGTTTAATGACCATTTTTCAAGACAGCAGATCTAGGTACTTTATACCAAATACGGTTAAAGACTCCGAAAAATTAGAAACCCTAATAGATACATTGTATCGAGTAGGGTGTTGTTTTGAAAGTGAGGAGACAGAGAATGAAGAATAATGCCCAGAAGGTTAATATTGAAAATGAGGAAGAATACATCAAATGGTGCAATAGTATAAAGATAGATGCAAAAATAAATCTTTTTAATCCATTGATTAATAAACATAATAGTGAAGTTGAAATCAGAAAAGCAAAAGAGAAAAACAAATATAAAGATTATTTACCTTTTAGCGTTCAATATAGATTGAAATATGAAAGACATCCAGAAAAAAGTGCGGTTCTTAATATAGATGTTTCAGATGAACATAGAAATAGGGCCTATAGGTTTATGCATTGTTTTATAGAAATGATACAAGCATTAGGAGGAACTGCATTTGTTGATTCTAGAAATAGCGATAATACAGTGATTAGGTTTCCTTATGGAACTTTGGAGTGCTCACTGGTTGAAAAAAGAGGTAAATATCGAGATGTTAAGTTAAAAGATACAAAGACAATGAGACCATTATATGACTCAATTAATACAGGTAAATTTATTTTTAAGCTTTATACAGTAAATAAGGGGGTAAAACAACAAGATGAGATTGTTTATGATGAAGAAAATTTATCATTGAACGATCAAATTGTGGATATATTTATTGCAATTCGTCCTATACTAATTGATTCAATTAAAGAAAGTATTGAAATTGAAAAAAAGCAGGAAGAAGAATATGAGCAAAGAAAATTAAAATGGGAAAAAGAAGAAAAGGAAGAAGAACAGAAAAAACAGAAAGATAATAAAATTAAGCAGCAATTTATAATTGGGAAACATATTGAAAAGTGGGAGCAATTAAAGTCTATAGAAGCATACGTGAATGAGATTAAATCATATGGAGAAGGACAGGCTGATGATGAAGTTAAGAAATTAATAGAGAAGTATTGTGACTATATTTTAAGTATATTTGATAAAAAAGATTTTTATATAGATATAATAGAATTTATTCAACAAGCAAAGAAGATGGATAATTTAGAATAATT
>CAZIII010000142.1:0-5886 GCA_964539425.1 uncultured Tissierellaceae bacterium
ATCAACAGGATAATTATTCGAGTTTTATATAGTAAAAAGAACCGTCCCCACTATTTGCTGTTTGGACGATTCTTCTTTTATTCTATAGACTATTTAATGCCATTTTTAAATCATTTATGATATCATCAGCATCTTCTAATCCTACTGACAGTCTAACTAAGCCCTCTTTTATATCACATGCTAGTCTTTCTTCTTCTGTATATGGTGAATGTGTCATAGATGCTGGATGTTGAATTAATGTCTCTGTATCTCCTAGGCTAACTGCTAAAGTACAAAGTTTAACTGTATTCATCAATTTTTTACCTGCTTCTATTCCACCCTTTACTTCAAATGCAATCATAGCTCCTGGTAATTTCATTTGCTTTTTAGCTAATTCATATTGAGAGAAACTCTTTAATCCAGGGAAGGAAACATTCTCTACTGCTGGATGAGCTTCTAAAAATTCTGCTACCTTTTGAGCATTTGAACAGTGTCTTTCCATTCTTAAATCCAAAGTTTTCATTCCTCTATTGATTAAGAAAGCATCAAAGGGACTAAGTACAGATCCTGTTAAATCCTTTATACCTACTAATCTAACTTGATCAATAAATTCCTTGCTACCAACAGCAAATCCAGCGATAACATCCCCATGCCCATTTAAATATTTTGTAGCAGAATGAACTACAACATCTGCACCTAATTCAAGTGGTCTTTGTAAATAAGGTGTGCAATAAGTATTATCAACTACAACTATACAATCTTCTTTCTCATGAGCTATTTTAGAAATAGCTTCAATATCAGAAATATTCATATTAGGGTTCGCAGGAGTTTCTAAATATATTACCTTGGTATTTTCCTTCATGGCATTTTTAATATTTTCAGGATTAGATGTATCTACAAAAGTTACATCAATATTGAACCTTGAAAGTCCATGATTGAAAAATGCAAATGTACATCCATATAATGTTTTAGCTGCAATCATATGATCCCCAGCACTTAAAGCTGTCCAAATAACTGAAGTTATGGCTCCCATTCCTGATCCCATGGATACGCAGGCCTCAGCATTTTCCAATGCAGCAAGTTTTTCTTCAACCTGGGTATTTGTAGGGTTTCCTAGTCTTGAGTATATGTATCCTTCTTCTTCTAATGCAAATCTTCTTCCACCTTGTTCTGCATTATCAAATATAAATGTAGATGTTTGAAAAATAGGTGTAGCCAATGCTCCAAATTCATTTTTTTGATATCCTGCGTGAACTGCCTTTGTTGAGAACTTCATACTTCTTAGTTCTTCCTTATTCATTATAATCCCCCTCAAAAATATTATAATATGAAAAAAGCTTGCTTCCTAAACCCCAAGAAGAATATTGAGATATATCCCTTAAATTATAACATATTCATAGAAAAAAATCTTAGACTTTGCTAAGATTTTATCTATCTTTTTTGTCGATTTTCTCTTATTAAACTTTTTGTTTTGACTTAGAAAAATATAATCCAATTAATAGGAAAGCCATGGCAAATAATAATTGCATAAAGAGTTCATATTTTACATCTAAAAATGAATTAATATTCATCTCATTTATTCTTACAAAATAATAGGTAGGAAAGAACTTTGCTATTGTTAATACCTTTTCCCCTAAAAATTGCTGGGGTACCATTACACCTGAAATAAATGATGTCCCTAGAGATAATACCGTGCCCAAACCCGAAATAACAAACTTGTTATTTGTTATATTATTGATTAAAAACACAAGGCACAAAGCGGAAAAAGAAAATACTATTGTATTGATTATATATTTTAGAAAATCCACTTCTCCTATATATTTACCTTTCAATACAATACTTCCTAATATAAATACTAATGTTATAAAACTAGCAATTGTTAATTGTCCTAAATATATTTCCCTGTTAAATTTTAAAATTTTTATTGAAGACACCTTTCTTCTGCTCTCCACATCCTTATTTATAAAATCCGTCATTACATATCCTATTACAGAAATATATAAGGCTAATAATATATAAGAAGTAAAGTTGAAGTAAAACTTAAACCAGGTATTTGCCTTTTGATTTATATCACTATTACCAGTATCAATTAAATTTACTATTGTACTTTCACCTAAAGCAGTACTTACATTAGGTAAATCGAATCCACCATTTTCATAAGTTGCATTTGCAAAGGAAATAAATTTATTAACTTGATTTTCAATTTGATAGGATGCTATATTTCTATCATCCTTGAATATTTCAATGGCATTCTCCTTATTGATTACTTTTTCATCAAAATCCTGTGGAATAACAATTACTGCATCTACAATTTGTAGAAAAACCTGTTCCTTAATATACTTTTCATCTGGCTTAGTATCAATTATGTTGTTCTTTCCTGTCAAGTAGTCTACTAAACTCTTTGATAATTCACTATTGCTATTATCAACTATCCCTATCTGGAACTTTGTTTCCATAAAACCAATGTCTTTCTGTGGGTTAGTTCCACCATTTAGTATTGATAGAATGAAGAATATAATTGTATAAGAAAGAATTACGCCTTTATTTTTTAATGCTATTTTTATGAAATATTTATATACTGTCATAGGTCTTCCTCCTTAAAAAGCCATAGGATATACTTATTAGGACTACACAATAAATTGCTAAAATTACAATCCCTTCTCCTACACCTTGAGTATTATCTAATAAGTTTATTCTATAAAGATTATTAGTTATTATTGCTATAGGATTTATCCTCCCTAGTATTGGAATATTTTTATCAATCATAATCTTTATATTTGGAGAAATCATTCCTGATAAAGATGATAAAAATAAAGTAATCATAATCCCCAAGATGGTCTTTGTATTTTCATTTTGTTTGTTAGAAGCTCCCACAAATACTCCAAGGGCTACTCCAAACAAATTTCCCATTATTATAAAAATAGTATTATACTTTATCTCTGTAAATAAATTAACTTTTAAACCATATTTGATAAAAATCAGTAAAATAATATTTGCAACCAAGTTCAAGATTAATGAAACTATGACACCTGCCAATAGAAATTCATTCTTCTTTAGAGGTGTTATATTTATTCTCTTCCCTAAATTAGTCAAATTTGCTTGAATTAAACTTACTGTTGAAATTCCAGGGAAAATTCCGTATGCAGAAACCATGGCGATTAGTGAATAAAATACTACTATTATACTATCTGCCTTTTGATTTGTTTTTGAAATATATTCCACTGTAAAATCAAAGTTTTCCATTGGTACATTCAATTTTTCCATTTGCTTTATTTGATCTAAGATTTCCTTAATTATAGTCTGATTTGTTCCAGATTTAGCAACTAATAGATTTAAGTCATTATCAATAAACCCTTGGATTTCTTCATTTTCTAGTTTTTCATTTATTTCATTTTCAGAGACTTTATGAAGATTTATAAATTCAATTTCCTCCAATATAAATCCAATAGGACTATCTGACCTTATTCCTACATCAATATTCTCTAATTCCATATTGATCATTCCATTAAAGGCTGTATAGAAAAAAACTGCCATTATCAATGGATATAACAAACTCCAGAAAAAAAATCCCTTATCTCTAAATAAGTTTTTACCTTGATATATACAATTTCTAAATAGTTTTTTCATATCAATCCCTAAGCTCCTTCCCTGTTAATTCTAAGAATACATCGTTTAAAGTAGGTAATTGACTGTATAACTTTGTATAGGATAGGTTATTTTCTTTTATAAAGTCCAATAGATTAGACAAATTATTTATACCATTTTCAAATTTAATAATATAATCATCTTCTCTTTTTTCTATATCTATTACATGGGGTAATTTGTTCATCTTTTGAATGGTTTCATCCCCTATAGTGGAGAATCCAACTACTATCTTTTCAGTTGTAGCGATCATAGCTTTTAATTCTTCATTAGTTCCAGAAACAAGATTTTTTCCATTATCCATAATGATAATTCTCTTGCAAAGCATCTCTGCTTCCTCGAGATAATGTGTAGTATAGATAATGGTACTACCTTCTTTATTTAATTTTTTAATTCCATCCAAAATAAAGTTTCTACTTTGGGCATCTACTGCAACAGTAGGTTCGTCTAGAAAAATTAACTTAGGTTTATGGGCTATACCACAAGCAATATTTAATCTCCTCTTTAGTCCTCCACTAAGTTTTTTAGGATAGAACTTAACATATTCCTTTAGTCCTACAAAGTCTATGGCATCTTCCACATATTGCTTTCTCAAGATTCTATCTTCTACATAAAGTCCACAAAAATAATCTATATTTTCCTCTACTGTAAGATTTTCAAATACTGAAACCTCTTGAGGTACCATTCCTATTTGCTTTTTCAGGTCATAGGAATTTGGTGTCATTTCCTTCCCAAATATTTCTATTTCACCCTTGTCAAAACTTAATAAGGAAAGAATACAATTTATTGCCGTAGTTTTACCACATCCATTAGGACCTAAGAGGCCTAATATCTCCCCCTCTTCAACTTCCATATTGAAATGGTCAAGGGCTATTAATTCTTTATATCTTTTTACTAAATTTTTTACCTTTACTACCATTGATATCACTCCCAATTTTTATCTTAATATCATTATATGGGAATCATACTTTTTCTTACAGTGTGCAGAGTCACAATATAGTATGACATTTGTCACATAAAAATTGTATTTTGTAATTAATACTAGTATAATTAATTTAATATTATCAATTCCATATATTGTTTGTTTCTAAGCTTTAATCAGGGGGAGTTTCCATGAGAAAATTTATTGAAAAGTCATTTGTTATTCTTTTTTGCCTATATAATACTTATAAGGTAAGCTCTACAGTGGATTTAGTTTTCTATTTCCTTGTATCTTTAATTATTTCTCTATCCCTAGATTTGTTTTCACATAAGAAAAAAAGGATATTTATAAGCTTTATATTTATAGGTCTTTGCTTATATGATCCCTTATTCATCTACTACTTGCCTTTAATTTTATACAATATGTATTTAGACCTTGGCTTTTACGTAATTTTTGCTATACCATTGATTCTAATGGAGTTTTCTATATTAAACACAATAGTCGCTATAATATCTCTTTATCTTTCTTTTATAAGGGAAAAGTATAATATATTTTTAAATGAAAATAAAATAGTTAGAGATGAATTAAAAGAAGATGCTATTTATTTAAAGAAGTATAACGAACAATTGAAAATAGATAAGGAGAAAAATATCCATATTGCCATACTTACAGAAAGAAATAGAATTGCAAGGGAACTCCACGATTCAATAGGCCATGCCATAAGTAGTAGTATTTTGCAAGTTGGGGCCTTAAAGACTATTTCTGACAAAAATATGATGGAAGGATTAAATTTGCTCCAAAAAACCTTGGACAATGGAATGAGTGATATCAGAAATAGTATCCACAATTTATATAAGGAATCCCTTGATTTGGAAAGCAGAATCGAAAACCTCTGTAGTGAAATAGCTAATATTGATATAGAGCTTGTTTATAAAATAGAAGATGAATTGTCTTATGATATAAAATTTGATATTTTGTCTGTAGTGAGAGAAGCTCTTACCAATTGTGTCAAGCACTCTAATGCAACAGAACTTAAAATCAGTATTTTAACTCAGCCTAAGTTTTACTCCATCATAATAAAGGATAATGGAAGCAAATTTAATAGGACTGATAATCTCTCGTCTAAGGGCATCGGCCTTCTCTCTATGAATGAAATAGCTAGTAAATATAATGGATTTTTAAATTATGAATTTAACGATGGATTTAAGATACATATGACTTTAATGAAAGGGTGATAAAAGTGAAAGTTATAATTGTAGATGATGATTATCTAGTAGTGAATTCTTTAAAGACAATTGTAAATGCCAGCGGAATAGATGTCTTGGCTGTAGGTCATGATGGTA
>CAZIII010000143.1:0-5863 GCA_964539425.1 uncultured Tissierellaceae bacterium
TATTTAAGGTTTTAGGGGAGCAATATGCCAATCTTGCCATAGGTTTCCCCTTATTATTAATGCATCTGTTAAATTCATAGAAAGCATTCCCACTGGAGTCCATGCATCTATAAGCCAAGTATTTACTGTATATGCTCCATCAGGCATCCATATTGGACTGAAATGAGTACGATTCTTATAGGTTGAATAATTATTTTTCTTAAATTCAAATTTTGGACTTGAACCATTAGATGTACGATCAAGTAATCTCCAATAAGTTTCATATCTAAATTCTGGAAAATATGATATAGCATTTTGGGGATAAGTGATTGCTGAACTTTGATTACTGCTAATACTTGCATTTACTAATTGATTAATACCGTATCCACTTTTAAAAGTACTTCCATTTCCAGTAGGATTTTTATTATCATTCATAATTCTCATATCAGCAGAAAGCCTTGCACTATATTGTTCAAGATCAAATTCCCACCATCCATGATCACACCAATACCCTGAATCTTCTCCAGTGCTATGCCACACCCAATATGAATACCACCATGGACTCCATATAGACCAATTAGCATTTGTGTTTTCTTCTCTTCTTGGAATAGATGCATAAGAGAAAGAATCATTTCTATCATTTGCCACTGGATTTGGTGGAGGATTTTTATCTAAATCAACAATTTTAATATTTATAGTTGATTTAGCAGTCCCTCCAGGCCCATCAACATTAACATATATAGTCATATTTTGCTCTGTACTTGGGGTTGTCCACTTTACCCAAGCTAGTTGTGAATCTCCTCTTGGATAGTAGACATTTCCCACATCATATGTTCTTCCACCAATACTAAAGCTCACATAAGTTGGATTGTCAGGATCTGATTGTCCTCCACTCACCATTACTGATGTGATTACTTCTGTATTTACTCTGTATTCATAATCATATGTGCTGATAATTGGTTCTTCAGGTTTTTCTTTAAACCTAACAATTCCAAGACCTAAATAATTCTTAATATCCGAGTTTGAAGCAGGGGTTGATGTACTCCCACTCCATGCATGATATCCTAAATCTCCTACCTCTAAAAACATAGAAAGAGGAAGATTTTTATGACTTAAAGATACCATTTTACTTCTAAGTCCACCACTTAATTTCTCATCATACATGGCTGCTTCCGTTGCAGTTGTGGCTATCATTACTCCTTGAAATGTATAATATGCTATAGGTTCAAGAAGTAACTTGTATTCTCCATTGATTAAAACATCATAATTCATTCCAGTATTAGATGATATAGACCTAATAACTTGTTCATCAGTAAAATAACTTTTTAGAGCTTCAATGTTATTCCTACCATCCGTACTTACTATCCTTGGTATTGATTGAGATGGATTAATATAAGAATATGACCCTTGTATTGGTGATAAGTCTCTTCCATTATTGTATTGAAGTTTAGATACCTTCCCAAAATGAAACATAGTTGATGGTGGCTGTTTATTAGTTAAATCAATAGAGGTAGTTACTACTGAATGATCATTGGCTCTTACTATACTGACTCTTACCCCATCATTACCGGGAGACCATTTATTTTGACTGGTTCCACTTCCCATGTCACCTCCACCTGAATCTATATTTCCATCTCCAACTGCAAATACAGAAAAAGACAATACTGAATTCAGTAGCATCGCAATTAAAATAAAATATATTATTCTTTTCTTCATAAATACCTCCTTTTGGCAGCAAAAAACACTGCATCTCTGCAGTGCTTTCATTACCTTTTTTAATTAATCCATATTTCCTATTTTATTGCCATTCTCATACATATCTTCTGCTTTTGTCCCTTGGTTCTCACCACTATTTTCTACCCACCCAAAGCCAGGTAAATAAGTTTGTCCTTTATTGTTTTTGTCTCCACCCTGTGGTTCATCTTTTTTCTTGGGAGGTTCTTCAGGCTTTTCTACCTTATCATGATCTATATTCTTAGGTGGTTCCTCAACCTTTTCTCCATCAGGTTTTTTAGTTGGATCTGTTAACTCTTCCTTTGTAGGTTCTTTTGGTTTCTTTACATCCACTTGAATAGTTTGATTTGTACCTTTATCTACTCCATTTTTATTGTTTTCTGTATCAGGGACTTTTATAGGTGGTACATTAATCTCTTTTTCACTAGCCTCTACTTTTCCTTCATTTTCTTTTTCTGCATTGCCTATAGTATCATCATCTATCTTTTCTAAATTTCCCTTATCTATATTAATTTCATTATTCTTTTCTCCAATTACATCATTAATAGTATCTTCTCCACTGGGCAGTGCTACTTCCTCTACTGGTTCTTTCTGAAACTTTGAACTTATCATAAATACTAGTACTGCACAGATTAACAAACCACTTGCAACTACAAGCCACTTTTTACTTCTATCATTAAATACTTTCATAGATTTCTGCCTCCTTTTCCTACATCTATTTTCATCTTTTCCACTACCCTACTATTAATTCCAACCCTACCACAAGATATTTTAAAAGTCTATTAATATTTTCATCTACTAAAACTTAGGAGTATAACCAGCACTTGTCTTTATCCTGATTTTCATACTTGGAAGTAGTTTGCCTCCAAAGGATACTGGGACCTCCAGCATAATAGTACTGTCTATTTTAAACCTTGAATTTGATATATCTCCTGATGCTATAGGAGCATTTCTTATTACTACATCTAAATCCCAAATTCTAAACTCCATTTTATTATCAGTTGTAGTTTTTATATGGTATCCTCCACTTTGATTTAATCCTAATATATTATCTAATCTGCCATAAATATCTCCATAATCAAGGGATTCTTGAAAATCATCTGCTACTGGCTGATATCCCCCTGAATATCCTTCCCTAACTCCATGATAAACATCATCATAGTTATCATTTACTGTAGAAATCACTGCATCTTGTACTGCATCACGAACACCCTGTGCTATAATCATAAGCCTAAAATATTCTGATATACCAGTAAATATTATTATCAAAGCCAGAGTAACTGCAATTATTAATGGAAACGAACTGCCTCTTTTATCTCTTAATATTAGTTTTAATTTATTTAGTAATTTTATCATCATTTCACCTACTTCCAATATACTTCTGATTTACCTGCTGCATCAGCTCTTAAGGTTACTGGAAAGGAACCAAATCCTGCAAATAAACCTATATTAGTTTCGTAGGTTATAGTTACAGTTATTTCTTCATTTAATTGTATTCTTCCTGACTTTGACCATCTTACAGTTGGATTAATTCCCATTTTATCTTTCAATAAAGTTTCCCTATTTGTGGTCTCAGTTCCTACTCTCCCTGCAATTTCTGCTTCTCTAACGAGTTCTGTTGCAAAGGTATCTATTTGCTGCTTTAGAATATAAACTGGAAATACCTTTACTGCAAGAGCAATAACAAGCATTACACAAAGGATTAAAATGGCTACATCTATATATCCTTCTCCTTTATTAGATCTTAGTATCTTAAACATATAAGCACCTCCTAAAACAATCCACTAAAGGAACGGATAATTTCATAAATAATTATTGATAGATAAACACCCATAAAGCACATTAGCATTATAAAAGAGAATACTCTTATTTTTGGAGGAATCTTCATAGCCTCTGCCTTTAGTCTTTGAAGTTCTAATTGTTTCATATCATGGGAAAGCATTTGAAAATACATTGTTCCATCATCTCCACGAAGAACACCTATTAGACCTCTAGTTATATCTGATAACATTGGCGAATTTATTCTTGCCTCAAATCTTGTAAGGGCTGCTTCATAAGATGAAGATCTCATATCTGCTGTTAGTATATCTAGTTCCTTTGTGAAGTCCTCTCCTGCATTTTTCTTAAAATTTTCTAACATAGACAAAACATCCCTACTTGCCTTTAACTCTTGGGTTATAGTTGCTACAAATCTTGGAAGTTCTTTTTCTATCTTTTCTCTTTTATCCTTTAATTCCTCATCAGCCTTCTTTATTTCCTTGAAATATGTCATTATACTGAGGAATAAAATTATAGGCGCCAATAGAGGAAGTATTATTAGTGACGGAATTATTCCTATTCCAATTAAACCTGCCTTTACAATGGCAGATGCCATATATTCTTCAGGTGTCATATTTATTCCAGATGCATTTAATGTATTTCTCATTCTAGCTTTTTTATATTCATCCATAGGGATATATTTTGAAAGTCTTACTGCCCATCCCAAAAGTAATATGTCTATATTCTTTGATTTTTGTTTCCCTTCTCTTCCTGCTGACTGCATAGCTTTTTGTGTAGCTAATCTTGGAAGTTTAAGTAAATCAGAGATAATAAAGAACAAACCAAGAGCAAGGAGTATTCCAAAAATAAAGATTAAAAATATCATTCTATCTACCTCCTATACTCTATTGGCTGAGTTAATTTAATTACAAAGGCAGTTGATATAAATATAGCTACAAAACATATGGCAAGGACTATCTGACCCATTATGGTATGCATCAATGTGTGATACCAATCTTTATTTAGAAAATACAAAAGTGGAATATTACCAAGGACTAGAATCTGCATAGTGATAAATTCTTTTCTTGGCTCAAATACCATGTTTTCAAGTTCTCCATTTACTACTCTCATATCAGATAGTTTACTTACAATAGGTGTTAATGTGGTTTTTAAACTTCTATCAAATTGACAAGCAATTAGAGCATCACACCATTCATGAAAGACAGCATTATCAATCCTCGCTTTCATATCTTGTAAAGATGCTGTAATGTCTGGGTTTATCAGTCTAACTCGGGAAATAAACTCCTTAAATACAGACAATACCGGTGGATTTAAATAATCTATATTTTCTTCTACTGCAGTTACAATATCTTCATTTCTTAAATATGCAGTTGTAATTATACTAAGTGCTGTTTCTAATTCTGCTGAAATAGCCTTTTTAAAATGAGTTTGAGTAAGTCTTACATACCAAAAGGGTATAAACATAAAGCCTATTGCCATTACTGGTAGTAAAAAATAGTTATTAATTATAATGGAAATAGATGCCCCTATTGAAAAGAGTAAAAGTGATAATGCACAAAGCATTGGGAACATCTTTTCTCTTCCAGTTATTTTTAAAATCTCTTGTACTTCTATTATTTCTTTTCGTAGAATAGATATTTTCTTTCTCTTTGTAGTTTCATTTATTTCATCTTTGATACTTTTTGGTTTACTAGTTAGTCCTTTAAAAATGCTATCAGTAAAGTCCATTGGTGAGATATTGAATAATATAAAAAAGCCTGTAATCATTCCGACACAGGCGATTAATAAGATGCTACTCATTCACTTTATACCTCCTTCTTCTTAAGTTTTTCTATTGTATCAATGGGCATTCCATTTTCTAAGAATCTTTTAGATAAGCTTTCAGATATAGAATTAATTTGTTTATGGTTTCCTTTAATTACAAACTCCCCATCTTCCATTCTGTTTTCACTAATAATATATTGGAATAATGGTCTATAGTTTCTTGTGCCATCAGGTAAGACTTCGCACTCCATAATCTCCATCATTTTTCTTTCTTTGTTTTCTAATTGCTTACAGAATACAACTATGGGATAGGCTTCAGTTACATATCCCATTAATGTTTCATCTGTCATATCTACTGCTCTTTTGCAAAGAGACACCATTCTTCTATAAGTTGCTTCACAGGAATTTGAGTGTATAGTTGTAAGGACTGCTACTCCAGTTCTAGCTGCTTCTTGTGCTGCATTGGCCTCTGCTCCACGCATTTCTCCTACAACAATAATGTCAGGATTGAAACGAAGAGACATATCTAGAAGTGTTATCTGATCTATTCTCTGCCTTTCATTATCACTATCACGAGTGATAGTATGAATTACTGAATTAGCTACTC
>CAZIII010000144.1:0-5832 GCA_964539425.1 uncultured Tissierellaceae bacterium
TCCTTGCACGATAAAGGCTGGGTGTAATTATTCAATAAAATTCAACAACTTAAAATATACAGATATTATAAAAAAAGAGGCAAATGACTTAGGCATGGAAGCTCCTGATATATACTTTGCTGAAAGGAAAGACGGCAAATATAAATACAAGAGAATTTATATTTAATTAGCTAAACAATCTACCAAAAATAGATGTTTTTTTAGATTCAATAGATTTTTGGATTTTATTTAATTGATCTTCTAGATTTTCCTGATTAATCAATAATTTGTTTAATTGAGACTCAAAACTATTACAATTAGATAATAATTTGTCTAGATTGTTTTTTAATTCATTAAGTATAATATCTTCAGAATTAGTAATATCTAAAGAATTATTCTTATCTTCAATTTTTATGGATAATTCTTTATTTACATTTGTAGGTTTTCTAGAGTTAAAGGAGTCTAAAAAATAAAAATGAAGATCATTAAAAGGATAACAGTATAGGTAATTAATATTATTTGAACTTGTTTTAACTCTAGCTAATACAATATTTTGATCAATACTTTGGCTATTTCCACCCCTTGACCATGTGCAGCCATGGTCATGTGAATAAACATAATCAATTTCACTATTAGATATAAATATTAATTTTAGGATATTTTCCTCCTCAAATATTATTGGGGGATATTTGGAAAATTGTATATTTGGAAGTATGACCTCTTTCCATATATATTTTTCTTTACCTTTAGAGCTCATTCTCAGATATTTTAGTTGATATTTTCCATCTAATGCTTCTATCCATAGCCCATGCAAATTATCCTTTGAATCTATGAACAAGAAGGGTAATGAGGTATTACTGCTATCGGAAGATATTTGTTTTGGTAATGAGCTCCATGTTTTACTATAAGGGCTATAAAAACAATGGTATATTTGAGGGTTATTAATATTGTTTCTATATAATATGTGAATAGTACCTTGAGTATCGTAGCTTAAGACAAAAGGATCTGTTGTTTTTTTTGATATATACCTAATAGCATTATGCTTTTCTTCACTATCATAAACTACATGTTGAATAGTCCATATATTAGAGTTAACTAAGTTAGAATAGTTATAAATAATATGAAGTTTACTATTAATTTTTAAGATTTCTATTTGATTATATATATTAGATTTTGTATCGAATTTTGCAATAGTTGATTTAGACCATTGATTTGCACTATACTTATAGTAATTTAAATCTCCTGTATTTATCAATGCAACCAGATGTATTACATCATCTGCATCAATAAGAGTTGAGTATTTTAATATATCTTGATCATCTAGAAAGTTTGATTCTATAGATTCCAACCATGAATTAAAAATTGTATAAGAAATTTTTCCGCCAGCTTGTAATTGAAATACATATACTTTATTTTGAGAATTAAAAAGAATATTAATATTAGGCTCAAACATTTAATTCACCTCCACAATTAATTAGTAGCACATTAGGATATCTATACATAATATGTTAGTGGATACGAATTTATTAAATAAAAGGAGTGAAAAGCATGGCTGAATTCAATATGAGCGAAAAAATGATGGAAGTATTTCCAGAACTAGACTGTGATTGTGTTATTGTTGATAAGGTTTTCGCAAGCTGTCAACAAAGAGAATGCTTCCCTGAAGTGGAAGTAGAAGTATGCGATAAAAACTTTGATAGGATAAGATTTAGACCAGGTTTTATAGTACCTAATACTTTGATTGTAACTGATACGGATACTCCAAACTTTAGAAGAGTTAGATTTACGATAAAGATTCCTTTTCAAGCACTTGATACTAACGGAAACATAATAGAAGAGGGATTCTTACCAGATATATTTAAGGACATAATATTATACATTCCTGATGCTAGGGATGAGTTTGATTTTAGAATTGTAATAGAAACTAGTTCAGAAGTTTTATTACCACCAGTGCAAACAGGAGATACATTAGTTTTCACAGCAGGAGTTTTTATAATAATTAAAGTAGTAGGAACAGTACAGCTTATGATACCAACATTCGGATATTGTCCAGAGCCACCATTCTGTGAAGAATTTAGCCCACAAGATATATGCGAAGATTTCATAGAATGTGCAACATTTCCAAGATTTTTCCCATGTCAGATAAACGATACAGATGAAGATTGCTTACAACCAGTATTTAGGAATAGTAATATGAGGAAGAGCTAATAGCTCTTCTTTTTTTTATATGAAATTTAAAGTAAATGAATGTTGACAAAAATACTAGGGTATAATATACTTATAAGGGATATCCAAGTGAATTGGTTGGGATTAAAAGAGGTGAAAAAATGAAATTATCTACGAGGGGAAGATATGGCCTGAAAGCAATGTTTCAGCTAGCTTTACACTATGGAGAAGGACCTATCTCTCTAAATCAAATTGCTGAAAAACAAAATCTATCTGAGAACTATTTAGAACAATTATTTTCCACTTTAAGAAAAGAAGGGTTATTAAATAGTGTTAGAGGAGCCCAAGGTGGGTATATGTTATCAGATAGTCCGGAAAGCATAACAGTGGGTTCGATTCTTAGGGCACTTGAGGGGAATATGGCGCCATCTGATTGTGTGATGGATGATAATAATGATTGTAAAAATGAAGATTGCTGCGCAACAAGGTTAGTTTGGGTAAAAATTAAGGATAGCATAGATGAAGTAATTGATTCTATCACATTACAGGATATGGTAGATGATAAAATAAATTTGATTAATAAACAATAATCTTAGGAGGAAAATAAGATGAAAAAATATATATACATGGATAACGCAGCGACAACTCCAGTAAAACAAGAAGTCTTGGATGAAATGCTACCATATTTCACAGAAAAATATGGGAATCCTTCATCAGTATATTCCTTAAGTAGCATGTCCAAAAGAGCTATTGAAGAAGCAAGAGAAAAAATAGCAAGTGTAATTAATGCAGATAAGAGAGAAATATATTTTACTGCAGGAGGTTCAGAAGCAGATAACTGGGCTATAAAAGGAATAGCTTATGGAAACAAACATAAAGGGAATCATATTATTACTACTAAAATTGAGCATCATGCAGTATTACACACTTGTGAATATTTAGGGAAAAATGGATTTGATATTACTTACTTAGATGTTGATGAATATGGGTTAATTGATTTAGAGCAATTGAAAAATGCTATAACAGATAAAACTATACTTATATCAATAATGTACGCGAATAATGAAATTGGGACAATACAACCTATTAAAGAAATAGGAGAACTAGCAAAATCAAATAAAATATATTTCCACACAGATGCTGTTCAAGCAATAGGAAATATTAAGGTAGATGTTAAGGATCTTAATATTGATGCCTTATCCATGTCTGCTCACAAATTTTATGGACCTAAGGGAATTGGTGTTTTATATATAAAACAGGGTGTAAAAATAGACTCTCTTATATCAGGAGGAGGGCAAGAAAGAAATAAAAGAGCTGGAACAGAAAATGTCCCAGCAATAGTAGGAATGGGAAAAGCTATAGAGTTAGCCTACGAAAACTTAGACGAGCATAATGAAAAATTAAGTAAGCTTAGAAATTATTTAATTGAAAAGATTCAATCTAATATTGAAAATGTAAGGTTAAACGGACATCCAATACATCGACTACCAGGTAATGTAAATATGTGTTTTAAATTTATAGAAGGAGAATCGCTATTGCTTAGTTTAGATATGGAAGGAATAGCGGGCTCAAGTGGTTCTGCTTGTACTTCGGGTTCTCTAGACCCTTCTCATGTGTTATTAGCAATAGGATTGCCTCATGAAATTGCTCATGGTTCTCTTAGATTATCTTTAGGAGATTTTAATACTGAAGAAGAGATAGATTTTGTAGTAGAAAAACTAGTTAAAATAGTTGAGAGATTAAGAATGATGTCTCCACTATATGACAAAAATAAGGAGGAAAAATAAATGTACTCAGAAAAAGTAATGGAGCATTTTCAAAATCCTAAAAATGTAGGGGAACTAATAGACGCAGATGGTATAGGTGAAGTAGGTAATGCAAGATGTGGGGATATAATGAAAATGTACCTAAAAATAGAAGATGGAATTATAGAAGATGTTAAATTTAAAACCTTTGGATGTGGTTCTGCAATAGCATCATCTAGCATGGCAACAGAATTGATAAAAGGAAAAACAATAGAAGACGCAATGAAACTAACTAATAAAGCTGTTGCAGAAGCACTTGATGGACTACCGCCAGTGAAAATGCATTGTTCAGTTTTAGCAGAGCAAGCTATTAAATCTGCACTTCTTGATTATTCAAAAAAAAATAATGTTAGTATTGAAGGATTAGAAGACATAAACTTTGATGATGATCATCATGACCATATAGAGGAATAGGATTAATTTTTAATGGATTCAATATTTGTAAAATATCTCATTTCTTGATATTATTGATAGAATTTTAATCTTCTTTTAGCACAATATATATTTATAGGGTAGAGAAAATGTATTTTCAAACAATTTACTTTTTCTTATCTATACTAAATAAAGTCCTAGAAGAGGAGATGGTCAGTATGTTTAATAGTAGATATAAAAATGGAGCATTTTGGGGAACTGTCATTGGTACATCTGTAGGTATTATACTTACTTCAAAAGTGACCCCTATGAGTAGAAAACGAATGATGAAATCTGCTAGAAAAGTAAAATCTAGTTTAAAAGATGGTATGAATTCACTGTGGAATTAGGCGGCATTAGCTGCCTTTTCCAAATATAAGGGGAGATACATATGATTGAATATAATCCACCTGTTTTTTTACTTAAAGTAATTTGGATACTATCGATTCTTTTATTAGGATTAGTTATTTATTATCTCGTAAATATCGGTAATAATTATGTGGAAAACAAAAGAAAGATAAAAATCAATTGGAAAAAGGTTATGCCAATATTATTAGGCTTAATTTTCATTTTTGTATTTTATACTCTTTTGAAAAAATACACAATTTTATCAGACACATTCTATACTATAATATTTTCTGCAATAATAGCATATCTCTTTAATCCCTTAATAAATCGTCTGGAAAAAAAAGGTATAAGGAGAGTATTTGGAGTATTGTTATTATATCTATGTGTCATTTTAATTGTAATAGTTTTTTTCTTTTTAATAGTTCCAAGATCTACGACGGAAATTAAAAGATTAGTATCTGATATGCCTAAATATTTTGAACAGGTTTCAAGCCTAATGGATAAAATGTATAATAAATATTATTCTACCTTAGGTGATTTACCACCAATTTTCCAAGGTGTTCAACAAGTAGTTATGGAAAATATAGTAGGGTTAGAAAGTATAGTTGTAAATGGTCTTAAATCATTTATTGGAGGCATTATAAATACTTTCTCAAAAGTTGTGAGTATTGTACTAACTCCTATATTGACATTATACTTCTTAGTAGATAAAGATCATTTCAAAGATAAAATTATGGGATTGATTCCTGAAAAGCGAAGAAAAGACTATAAGAGATTATTTAATGAAATGGATTATTCTCTCTCTAAATTTGTTAGAGGAAAGATAATCATGGCAGTATATGTAGGTATAGCCACTTCTATAGTATTGCTGATTATTGGGGTTGATTTCGCTATAGTTATTGGATTTATTACAGGTATTGCAGATATAATACCATATATTGGTCCGTTTTTAGGTTTTGCACCTGCAGTTTTTTTTGCTTACTTGTCCAGTCCATTGAAAGCAATATGGGTGAGCTTGTTTTTCCTATCCATTCAATGGGTAGAAAATAATATATTAGCGCCTAAGATAATAGGAGATACAACTGGTATACATCCCATAGTAGTTTTATTATCTATTATTATC
>CAZIII010000145.1:0-5783 GCA_964539425.1 uncultured Tissierellaceae bacterium
ACTATAAAATTGTACCGAGCTTTTATTATACTGAAAGTTACACAAACTTTGAATACTTTCTAATTACGCACTACCTTTATAAGTTGACCCTTTTCCATTGTTAGTATTTCATCAAAATATTTTAAATTTTCCTCCATAATTTTATGGGTGACAACAATCATAGTTTTATCTGGTATGGAGAATATGGCTTTTTCCAATATCTTTGTAGCATTTACATCTACTGCGGAAAATGGCTCGTCCAATAAAAATATAGGTGTATCAGTCAGTAACATTCTTAAAATATTTAAAACCTGTTTTTCTCCACCGCTTAATTCTTGACAACTGCCTTTGCTCTTTATTATATCAACTATATCTATTTTTAGTAGTTTTTCAACATCAGCTATATTTTTATCATAAGAATTAAATAATCTTATATTGTCTGCATAATTTGCATCAAATACATGCTCTGATTGATTTACACATGTAATAACATCACTTGTGTCACAATTTGCTATGTTTTTTTTATCTATTTTAATTTCACCCTCTGATATCTCTATATAGTTCATAAGGGCATTTAATATTGTTGATTTTCCCGATCCATTGTGACCTAATATAGCATATTTTTTGTTTTTTTCAAATACGTAACTGAATTTATCTAACACTACATTATCATATTTCACAGAAACATTTTTAAATTCAATGTTTTCTTTAAAAATAGACATATTTTCTTTTTCTTCATTTTGTGTGTTCAAAAATTTCATAACTCTTTCCTTAGCACCTTTTGCGGAATTAATACTGCTTATGTCATTTAATATATATTCCATAGGATATAGAAAGCTTTCGACATAGCCTAAAGTAGCAACGCCTGTACCTATAGTAATCTGACCTTTTAAAAGCAGATATCCAACCGTTGAAAATACAGATATACTCAAAATATTTAATACAAAAGCGTTTAATATATTTACAAATGTGTTAAATATTCCAAAGTTATACAACTCATTTTCGGTATTTGTTAAACAGTTCTCATGCTTAGCACTGATTTGATTAACTGTATTTTTATTTATAAATTTATATCCGCTTAACAAGTCATTTACTCTGCTTAAATATCTGCCTCTTTCTTCAAGTGCAAGTTTTCTCTTGTTTGATAATTCATTGGATGTAAATTTAGGAACAATAATTGTTATTATTGATGCAATTAATATAACTATTGCAATTCTAATATCAATAAACACAAACATAAACACACCATAAACCAAAAGATTTATAACTTGTCTTATAACATCTATTATTACGCTGACATAACTAGATTCTAGTGCCTTAATATCATTTTCAAGCATTGATATATATTCACTATTAGTTTTTTTCGAATAATCAATATATCCCCTTTCAAATATGGCTCTCATAAAATGACTTTTAATCATAATATTAAATTTTATTAATATTTTCCACTCATATTTTTGTGCTATATACTGTGTTACGGCAGTTAATATAATACATACTGCATAAGCAATAATAATATACCATACACCTGAAAACCCTTTGTTAAACTCATAATCAAACAGCAACTTTGATAAATATGGAAACATTGCTATAGTTATAGAAAATAATATTGAGAATATGAGGTTCATTGCTATTATAGACTTGATTTTTAAAATATATTTTTCCATTTTTTCTCCCTAATTTCAATTGATATAGATATAAATGATAAAAGTATCATAATCGCATAATTATTAAGCATAAATTTATAATTGCACATAAAATATATAGGATAAAATAGATTCTATTTTATCCTATATATACTTTATGCTACTTTGTTTATCTTAGTCTTTTCCGGTTTAAAGTTAATAACTGAGTTAGGTCCATTGCAAGTTCCTTGTTTGCATGCATATATAGCTATATCTTTTGCAATTTTTAAAGTTGGTTTTTTATATGTCATTGTTTCACCTCCCTATTTATGATAATTACACAAGTTATGTGTAAAAATATATAATAAATTTAATCAAATTAAATTATAAATAGTTTATCTGATTATGATTTATAATATTTTAATTTAGTTTTTCATATTGAGCAATATTTTTTGTGCTTTAGCATTTCTTCTAGCTAATAAATCACATCTATTCATAGCTTCATTTTCAAGTAATGCTGAACCCGGACAATGATGACAAAATTCCAACAAATCACACTTATTACACTCATCGAGACATTCTTTAGTCATATTTTTTACATTTTTTAAATCAGTTGAAAAATTCCAAATATCATTTACAGATTGTTCTAATACATTGCCTACCTTATAGTACAGTGATTTACATGGAAAAACATCTCCATTGCTATCAATTGACAGTATAAATTTTAACAGAGGACAGCATTCATTTGTAGTTTCCTCCCCTAAAATTCTGCTGTTATCTTCTATCTTATTTAATTCTTTTAGAACTTTTACCAAATCATCCTCAGCAATACTCAATTCTTTAGGACCTTGATCTCCATCACTTTTTGAAAAGATATTTGTTGTTGCACCATATGTAATATTTCTTTTATCACAAAATTCTTTTAAATGTATAAAACTATATTTGTTTACATCCATTAATGGGGTTTTTATCTCTAATGGAATTTTATATTTCTGTAACAACTCAATATTTGATAAAGTTTTTTCTAAAGAACCCTTTATACCTGTTATAAAATCATGGATTTCAGCTTCTAATGAAAATACTGTCATAGAGTATTGTGAAATATATAATTCTGATAGTCTTCTTATGATTTCTTCATTAAGCAAAGAGGCATTACTAAATAAATAAACTCTAAAATGCATATCTCTTGCTTTTTCAATTATTTCAAATATATCTTTTCTTAAAAATATTTCTCCTCCTGTGAAAGTTATATTCATAGTTCCCATATTTCTTAAATCTTTAAACAGTTTAAAAATGACTTCTTTTGTCATACCATAATTATCATGCTGCGGTATATAACAATGTTTACATCTCCAATTACATTCTGTCAATAATTCTATTGTAACTGATAATAAAATGTTATTATAATATCCTTCATAATATAGTGAATTAATATCAACATTTTCATTTGGAAAAGCCATAATTTATCAGCTCCATTTCTTTTAACTCTTGCAGAAATAATAACAAATCCTCTTGAATTAAATCTAAACTTTGATTATATGTCTCACTTAAATTATTTATCATACTTTCAATAGACATTTTTCTGTTAATCATCAACCATATTTGTCTTGAAACATCTTCTAAATAGCACATTTTATTGTTAATCTCATTGAATATATATATAACATTGTTGATATCCTGCCATGATATATTTCTTGAATAAATAACCATATTTTCACCTCATAATTAATTACTACATTAAATTAATTCTTCCAAACTATAACTCTGCCACTCAAATTCTTCATCTCTTTCTGCTATATACTTAATAGATTGTCCACAATTTCTAATTTAAATCTTATTCAATTACGCTTCTTCCCCTATAATTGAATATATATGCAAATCTATCATATCATCCTCTTCAGCAATTAAAGACCCTTCATTTCTAGGTGTAAGCACTTGAACAACCAGTAGCAAAATAATTGCTATAAAACATAAAGCTTTTTTCAAAATAATACCCCCTATTCCTATGTATTAACTTCCTCTAAGAATATGATATAATATGGACAGACAATAATAAACCCAATTCGAGTTGGGTTCAGGGGGATATAATATGTACTATGATCTTGAGTTGTTTGGAAAAAAGATTCGTGAAATTAGAAGTATATATAAATATACACAAAAAGATATTTCTGAAATGACTGCCATTACTACAGAAACTATGAGAAAAATAGAAAATGGAAAAGTAATACCAAATCAGATAACCTTGGAATTACTCTCTTCTGTATTAAAAGAGGATACGAATCAGCTTCTCCTTAATTTTAGGATTTCTGATTATAAAAAGTTTTATGACGTGAAAGATAAAATAGAGATTCGATTGGAAACTGGCTCATATGAAAAATTAATTGAGGATAAGGATAGGCTAATTGAAATATTAAAAGATATTAATGATGATAATAACTACATATATAAGTTGATTCTGCAACTAAGTTTGTTAGTAGAATCAATAATACTAAAAATAAGCCATCAGGATTATAAGAATTCTCTATTGAAACTTATTGATGCAATGAAAGTTACTAATGCAGAATTTGACCTAGCTAAATATAATAGCTATGTATATAGTAAGGAAGAACTTAGAATATTGATGAGTATTGCTCTTTTAATAAATATCCTAGAATCAAAAAAGAAAAGTTTAGATATGCTTAAATTCATTTTAAAATCTTTGAACTCAGATGATATAGATTTTAAAATAAAGATATTATACAATTTATCTTATTCTTATCATAGAAATGATATTCATACCGAAGCCTTGTACTATGCAAATGAGGGAATAAATCTGTGTATTAGTAACAATAGTTTAAATGCCCTTGGTCTATTATATACAAGAAAAGGCGTTGCCGAATATTTCCTTAAAGATAGCAATTACATAAATTCACTATCTAAAGCCCTATCAATTTATGATATAACTGAACGAAATAACCTAAAGGAAATGCTTCTAAAGTTTTGTACTAAACATAAAATTAACATCAAATAGTTAAATAGCTCGCACTTCCTTTTCTTTAAAAAAACTTGGTACAACTATAAAATTGTACCAAGTTTTTATTATCTAATATTATTTTATACTTAACTTTAAATCCTCACCATCACTGGATATCAATATATTATCCTTATCCTTCAAGCTACCCCTAATGATCATCCTACCTATTTCAGTTTCTAGATGTTTTTGTAAGAATCTCTTAACTGGTCTAGCCCCATATTGAATTGAATAGGCCCTGTTTAGGACAAGCTCTTTTGCTTCTTCAGTGAGTTCAATTGTTATTTGTCTATCTTCTAATCTAGAACTGATTTCTTCAATTTGTAGATCTATTATCTTAAATATCTCACCCTTTTGTAATGGCTTGAACATTACTATTTCATCTATTCTATTTAAAAATTCAGGTCTAAATGTCCTTCTCATTTCATTCATTACTTTGTCTTTTGCTAGTTCATCTATAGTTCCGTCTGGTCTAACACCTTCAAGTAAATATGATGAACCTATATTTGAAGTCATTATTATTACTGTATTTTTAAAATCCACTGTTCTACCTTGATTATCTGTAAGTCTACCATCATCTAGTACTTGGAGTAATATATTAAATACATCTGGATGGGCTTTTTCTATTTCATCAAATAGTATTACTGAATATGGTTTTCTCCTTACAGCCTCTGTCAATTGACCACCTTCATCAAATCCTACATATCCTGGAGGTGCACCTATTAACCTTGATACTGAATGTTTCTCCATATATTCAGACATATCTATTCTTATCATGTTTCTTTCATCATCAAATAAAGATGAAGTTAACGCCTTGGATAATTCTGTCTTTCCTACTCCTGTAGGTCCTAAGAATATAAATGAACCTATTGGTCGATTCAACTGTTTCATGCCTGATCTCGCCCTTATTACAGCATCTACCACAGATTCTACTGCTTCTTCTTGTCCTATTACCTTTTCATGGAGGATATCCCCTAAAGTTAAGAGTTTTTCTCTTTCTGTTTCAACTAGCTTAGATACTGGTATTCCAGTCCATTTAGCTACTACTTCTGCTATTTCTTCTTCAGTTACTTCTTCTTTTAGCATTTTTTCGCCTTTTTCATTTTTCTCATTGGCTTCTTGAAGTTTTCTCTCAAGTTCAACTATTGTTCCATATTTTAATTTTGATA
>CAZIII010000146.1:0-5730 GCA_964539425.1 uncultured Tissierellaceae bacterium
TTACAGATGATTTAGTAAATATGCTAAAGAAATATCATCCAATTTGGTTAAATACTCACTTTAATCATCCAAAAGAAATTACTCCTGAATCAGCAGCAGCTTGTGCGAAATTAGCAGATGCTGGTATTCCACTAGGAAACCAATCAGTACTTCTTAGAGGAATCAATGACTGTCCACATATAATGAAGGACTTAGTACATGGATTAGTTAAGATGAGAGTAAGACCTTACTACATCTATCAATGTGACCTTTCAATGGGAATTGAACACTTTAGAACAAAAGTATCAAAAGGAATTGAAATAATAGAAGCTTTAAGAGGACATACATCAGGATATGCTGTACCAACATTTGTAGTTGACGCACCTGGTGGAGGAGGGAAAACTCCAGTAATGCCTCAATATGTAATTTCACAATCACCTACTAAGGTAGTTCTAAGAAACTTTGAAGGTGTAATTACAACTTACACTGAACCACAAATATTAGAAGAACCATGTAAATGTGATATCTGTACAGGTAAGAAAAAACCATTGATCACTGGTGTAGCAGAATTACTACAAGGACCAGAAGTAAAATCAATGGAACCAAATGATCTAGACAGACATAAGAGACATAAATAATAATTGTGAAGCAAAGGGGACTGTCCCCACTGCTTCAAAAAAGGAGCGTTCATCATGCTGGAACTAATAAATGGTAAGTACAAAACAATATCTATAGTAGGAATGTCTAAGAATAGTGGAAAGACCGTAGCTCTAAACCATTTAATAGGCGAAGCCATTGATGAAGGCATATCTATTGGAATTACTTCCATTGGTCGTGATGGAGAATCCTTAGACATTGTAACTGATACAGAAAAACCCCGCATATTTCTAGAAGAAGGATCCTTTATTGCAACAGCAACAGGGATGCTAGAACTAGGAGATGCAAATATAGAAATACTAAAAGTAACAGATTATAGGACTCCCCTGGGGGATATAATAATAGGCAAGGTAAAGGATGGGGGCTATGTGCAAATAGCAGGCCCCCAGCGCCTATCTGAAATAAAGGAAGTCTGTGATATGATGCTAAGTCTAGGAGCGGAATTTGCAATAATAGACGGAGCCTTGGATAGAATATCTCAAGCAGCTCCAGCAATATCAGAGGCTACTATTTTAGCCACAGGTGCCGTATTATCTAGGGATGTAAATAAGGTAATAGAGGAAACAATCCATGTGGTAAATACCTTGGGACTTTCTACTATAGAAGATCAGGTCGCAAGGAATATCATGAGAGAATTAATAGAGGATAATCAATTGGCAGTAATAGATGAAAATAACAATGTAGATAAAATCCAATTGAAGACAGCCTTAAATGCAGGACATATAATTGGAGATCACTTAAAGGATAACTCAAGATATTTAGTTATTCCAGGTTCTTTAGTCAATGGTACATTAGAGGATTTGACCAGATCAACAAGGAAATATAAGAATATAGATATTGTAATCCGCGATGGAACAAGGATATTTGTGGAACCTAGAGATTGGCTGAAATTCATGAGACAAGGGGTTAGAATAAAGGTATTAGATCCAATTAATTTAGTTGGGATAACACTAAATCCTTATGCACCACAGGGATATTACTTTGAGCCTGCAGAATTTTTAGCAAAAATGAAATCCTATATTAATACTGTTCCAGTAATGGATTTGATATTAGGTGGTGAATAATATGAAATTTATGGATGAAAGCACAAAGGAATCCTTAGATTTTCAATATATATTAAATAGTATATCTACCCTTACACCCTACGGAATGATGTATAAAGGTAGACTAAAGGCCTTTGAAGTTAATGAAAAAGAAGAATTGATGGAGGAATTAGATAAGCTTGAAGCATTTATTCCATCAGTTGAGAATAAGGACATAAGAAGGGAGTTTAACAATATCTTCGCTCATATAAAGGATTTAAGAACCTCAGTTAAACGAACAATGGAGGGTTTTATCCTTACTGAAGTTGAGTTATTTGAGATTAAAAACTTTCTTTTTTTAATTAGGGATTTAGCATTATTAATAGAGAAAAATAATATTCCTGTATTCAACGATACAGAAATAATCCCAATACTATCTCTAGAGAAAGCTTTAGACCCTGAAAGTACAGGGATATCAACATTTTATATATATGATGCATATTCAGATGAATTAAGAGATATACGAGATAAAAAAAGAAAAGCTGATAAAGAAATAAAATTAGAGAAAAAAGAAATCAAGGAAAAGATAAAGAATGAACTAAATATTGACCTAAGACCTGACTCTTCCCTTGTTATACCAAAGGATAGAAAGGATCTAATCGAAAAAGTAGAAACATATCCTTATCTTACCTATATATCAGAAACCTATATGAATATAAAATTTGCAATTAAACCTTCGGAAAAAATGACTTTACTTGAGAGACAAATTCTCATCTTAAAGGATAAGGAAGAAAAAGAAGAATTAAGAATAAGAGAAGAACTATCCAAGGAAGTAAATAAGAGAAGGAAAGCAATCTTTAGAAATATGTCTCATATAGGAAAGCTTGATTTAATATTCGGCAAAGCAAAGTTTGCCATAGACATAGATGGAATAAAACCAACAATAACTGAAGAACATTCTGTAGAAATTCAAGAAGGAATCCATCCCAAGGTAGCAGATTTCTTAAAGACTAAAGGATTAAGTTTTACACCAATATCCATAGGTCTGAAGGAAGGAGTAGCCTGTATTACAGGGGCTAATATGGGAGGAAAAACTATTAGCTTAAAGCTAGTAGGCCTATTATCAGCAATGGCACAATATGGATTTTTTGTACCAGCTAAGTCCATGAAATTAGGTCTAAATCATTTTATTAAATCTTCCATAGGAGATATGCAATCAACTGACTCAGGACTTTCCACCTTTGGGGGAGAGATCAAAATAGTTCAAGAAGCCATCTCGATGGCGGATAAAGAGGGCATAATTTTAATAGATGAACTGGCAAGGGGTACAAACCCAGAGGAAGGATATGCTATATCAAAGGCAATAGTAGCATACCTAAAGGAAAAGAATTCCATAACACTGCTAACAACACACTATGATAATGTATCAAATCTAGATGATGTGGTCCATCTTCAAGTAGTGGGATTATCCAAAGTAGATATATTTGATCTAGCAGAAAAAATAGACACAGAGGAAAAAATGGAGATAATCAACAAATATATGGATTATCGATTAAAAGTAGTAGAAAAACATACAGAAGTCCCAAAAGACGCCCTAAACATAGCAAGAATAATGGGATTGAAAGAAGAAGTACTTAAAATAGCAGAAGGCTATTTAAGCGGGACTGTCCCTACTGCTTCAGATTAAATGAAAAAGGAGTGAATAATTTGAGTAAATTAAATCTTGATCAAAATCTAATAAATAGCTCAAGAAATGCAGCTAAAAATATAGCAAACGAAGTACAAACATTTATAGATGGCCATACTACAGTTGCAACAGAAAGAACAATAGTAAGACTTCTAGGAGTAGACGGAGTAGATGAAATCGAAAAACCTCTTCCAAATGTGGTTGTAGACAACATCAAAGAGGGTGGAGGACTTGAAAGAGGTGCTGCATATTGGATAGGAAATGCAGTAGTGAACACAGGACTTAAACCTCAAGAAATCGCAGAAAAAATAGCAGCAGGTGAAATAGATATTACAAGACTCCCAGCTCAAGATGAAGGAAAAATCAAAGAAACTATTTATGCAATGGCAGAAAAAACAGTAGCTAAAATCAAAGCAAACAGAGAAAAAAGAGAAGAATATCTAAACACAATAGGTGAAGGTGCAAAGCCTTATCTTTATGTAATAGTAGCTACAGGAAACATCCACGAAGATATAGTCCAAGCTCAAGCAGCAGCTCATCAAGGAGCAGATGTTATAGCAGTTATTAGAACCACAGGACAATCCCTACTAGACTATGTACCATATGGTGCAACAACAGAAGGATTTGGTGGAACTTATGCAACTCAAGAAAACTTCAGATTAATGAGAGCTGCATTAGACGAAGTAGGAGAAGAAGTAGGCAGATATATTAGATTATGTAACTATTGTTCAGGACTTTGTATGCCTGAAATAGCTGCAATGGGAGCATCTGAAAGATTAGACATGATGTTAAACGATGCATTATACGGTATCCTATTTAGAGATATCAATATGCAAAGAACATTAGTAGACCAATATTTCTCAAGAATAATCAATGGCTACGCTGGAATCATCATCAATACTGGTGAAGATAACTATTTAACTACAGATGATGCAGTTGAAGCAGCACATACAGTATTAGCATCACAATTCATCAATGAGCAATTCGCAATAAAAGCTGGAATACCAGAAGAACAAATGGGACTTGGCCATGCATTTGAAATGGAGCCAGGAGTAGAAAATGGATTCTTACTTGAATTATCTCAAGCTCAAATGGCAAGAGAAATATTCCCTAAGGCACCACTAAAATACATGCCTCCAACAAAATTCATGACAGGAAACATATTTAAAGGACATGTACAAAATGCCTTATTTAATATGGTATCCATAATGACAAACCAAGGAATTCAATTACTAGGAATGTTAACAGAAGCAATCCATACACCTCATTTACATGATAGATACCTATCAATTGAAAATGCTCAATATATCTTTAATAATGCTAGAAACTTAGGTGATGAGATAGAGTTTAAAGAAGGCGGAATGATTCAATCAAGAGCACAAGAAGTTCTAAAAGATGCAGAAGCTCTTCTTACTCAAATAGAAAAAGAAGGATTATTCCAAACAATAGAGCAAGGAAAATTTGGTGGAGTAAAGAGATCACGTACAGGCGGAAAAGGATTAGACGGAGTAGCTAAAAAAGACTCAGGATACTTTAATCCATTTATTGAATTAATGCTTGGAGGTGACAAATAATGGTTGAAATTGCAAAAGTAGATTTAACAAAAGTAAAACCTTATGGAGATACAATGAATGACGGTATGGTACAGCTAGGATTCACACTTCCAGTACCAGCAGGAGACGAGGCTTCAGAAGCAGCTCGTCAACTAGCTAGAAAAATGGGATTTGATGAACCAGCAGTAGTATACTCCAAGGACTTAGGTCTAGGATATACTTACTTTGTAGTATATGGTAAATGTACTCATACAGTAGACTATACAAAGATAGAAGTACCAAAGGTAGATGTAGATGTACTGACTAAAGAAGGCGTAGAAGAATATATTAAAGATAATATTAAGAGAAAAGTAGTTATAGTAGGAGCTTGTACAGGTACAGATGCACATACAGTAGGAATAGACGCTATTATGAACATGAAGGGCTACGCAGGACATTATGGTCTAGAAAGATATGAAGGAATAGAAGCATACAACCTAGGCTCTCAAGTACCAAATGAAGAATTAGTAGCAAAGGCAATAGAATTAAATGCCGATGCAATAATAGTATCCCAAGTAGTAACACAAAAAGATGTTCATATACCAAACCTTACTCAATTAGTAGAATTACTAGAAGCAGAAGGATTAAGAGATAAAGTAGTATTAGCATGTGGAGGCCCAAGAATCAGCCACGAACTAGCAAAAGAACTAGGCTACGATGCAGGCTTCGGCACAGGTTCCTATGCAGAAGACATAGCAACATTTGTAGTAACAGAAATGGTAAACAGAAATTTAGTATAATTCTCAATAAGTTTGGAATTCGGTGCCAGGCACCGATTTCCAAACTTATTTTT
>CAZIII010000147.1:0-5678 GCA_964539425.1 uncultured Tissierellaceae bacterium
TGTTATCTCATTAAATACTCCTTCTACATCTTCAAGTATTTTTGATTTTGAATAATGATATCCAAAACTAGCCATCTCACGGCGAAGCTTTAAGTCCAGGAATTCATCTCTAACTTGTCTAACTTGCACAACATTAACACCTGTTCCCGTTTCCAGTCTACCATCTACTGACTTCGTATATGGATTGTTAGTGTGAATTGCTGATTGCCTCACATAATTTGGATTGTTAGCATTTGATATATTATGTGATACAGTATTTAATGACTGCCTTGTGGCTTGAAGCCCAGATATTGATATATATAAACCACCGAAACTCATATTTACACCTTCCTATCAAAGATACTATTTCCACTGGATTTCTTACTTGAATTTCCATAGCTTGGATTATTATCTGTATTAGTAATTAAATTTATATTAAAATCAATCCAATCAAGATTCTCTTTTATTAGATCATTGTTTAATGTATTTCTTACATATAACTCTTCAAAGACCAATGTCATTTTATCCTTTAAATCTATTAGTCCCTTATTGTCCTCTGGAATCCTTTCAATGACATTAGAAATAGGGGTATCTATCGCTACCCCCCAGGTATCTAATAATCTTTCTCTCGCTTCTTCAAGTAGAGCCATCTCATTAACTAGGCTCTCTTCTTTTTTTGTTGTCTTTTCTAAGTCTTGGATTCGATGGTTGATGATCATATCTGTTTTTTCAAATGAAAGCTCCTTTAGGTCTGCTAAAACAGTCAATTCTTTTCCCAATATTATCTCAAGTTCTTCCTTAAAAGTCATAGTTATCACCAACCACTATATTTTTTTATCAAAATTAATACTTGCTAACATTTTCTCAGCAATTTTCTGCCCATCAATTTCATAGGTCCCTGATTTGATTTGGTTCTTAATGGATTCTACTTTATCCATACGGATTTCTTCCACATCTTTAATCTTTTGCAATGCAAATTGAAATTCTACTGCTTTTTCAGATATTCTAATTTGATCCTTTTCTTGATTTATCTTATCTGATTTTGCATTTTTTACATTTGCATTTTTGTTATACACTTGAAATACACTATCAAGTTTATTTATTCTCATTAAAAAACACCCCGCTTCCCGTATTCAATATTATTATCGGTAAGATGGGATGTTTCTTTAGCTTTTTATTTTCTACGGTCATGCCTATCCGCTACTCTAAATTTTTCTTCCACTCTCTTTACAGAATTTCTCCTTGCCATTTCTGTATTTACAACACTTCCTAATTCTCTCTGAATGCTATTTGCACATTTGTCACAAAATCTTCCTGTTCTAATACTTGCTCCACATTTTTCGCATTCAAGTATTAAGTTTCCACCTTCTGCTATTTCAAGCCTTCCATCTCTTAGGAATTCTATGATTTTCTTAGAATCAACTCCTGTTCCTTCACTTACTTCAGAAATATTTGCCCCAGGATATTCGTGTAGATATTCTTTAATGATTTTAAAATCTTTTTCATCTGACTTTCTACAGTTATAGCAAATTTTAAAACCATCATAGTTGTATATTTTTCCACAGCGACTACAATTCTTTAAATTCATCTTTTCGTCCTCCTTAATTTGTTTTGCTTGATGTAAGTGCTATTCCAATTACTTCCTTTGCACCATTTTCACTTAATACTTTACTACATTCTTCCATTGTGGCACCTGTTGTTATTATATCATCTATTAAAAGAATTCTTTTGTTTTTTACTTCTCCAGCTTCCTTTAACTTAAATGAATCTTGTAAATTTATGATTCTGTCAATCTTGGTTAGGTGGCTTTGGTCTTTTGTCCATTTTATCTTTATCAAATTATCACCTAGCAAGGGTTTGTCTATATTCTCTGATATATAATTTGCCAAAAGCTCTGCTTGATTATATCCTCTTAATGCTTCTTTCCTTCTGTGTGTAGGTATGTATGTAATTATATCAATTCTTTTATCTAATCCCTTTTTTCTTATTGTATCTAGGATGATTTCCCCGAAGGGCTTGTACAAAAAATTCATTCCATTAAATTTATAATCCTTCATTTTCTCCCTAATAAATCTATTGTAGGACAAGGAATAATAGGCTTTTTTAATATAAGATGAATCCAATTCTATTTCTTTGTCTAGGATGTCTAAGTTTTCATAGCAATCCTTGCATATGTAGTTCTTTAGATTAGCATTGTTTTCCCTACAGATTAAGCATATATGTTTTTTATGAAAAAGTAAATTATTTAACGCTTCTAACATTATAATCACCCCATAAATATAGATATATAATTTCTAATCTTTTTATCTAATGCTGAGTATCTTTTTGCAATTCTATTATTGTTTATCATCATATTTAAATATCTTTCTTCCCCTACTAATACTACTAGTTTTTTCGCCCTTGTAATAGCTGTATATAGTAAGTTTCGTGTCAGAAGCATTGGTGGTCCCCAGGTAATTGGCATTACAACTACTGGAAACTCTGAGCCCTGTGATTTGTGGACTGTTGTTGCATAGGCTAGTTTTAGTTCATCTAATTGGTTAAATTCGTATTCTACTTCTTTTTCTTCATCAAATACAACCGTTAATGTCCTAGTGTCTTCATCTATCTCTGTGATATAGCCAAAATCTCCGTTAAATACACCTTCTCCTGATTCTACTTCTATTCCATTTCTTATTAGTTTCCACTCAATTGTGTAATTGTTTTTTGTTTGCATGACTTTATCCCCAACTCTAAATAAGTCATCCCCAATTTGCTTCTCATCTTTATTTTTATCCTTAGGATTTAGTACTGATTGCAAATGTTTGTTTAATGAATTTATACCTACTTCTCCTTTTTTCATAGGAGTTAGAACTTGGATATCCTTTAAACTATCTACTCCATAGAAAGTAGGTAATCGCTCTTTACAGAGTTGCAGTATTGTATCTAATATCTGATTAGTATTAGGCATGGTCATAAAATAAAAATCCTTATCCTTTTCATTTAGAATAGGATCTTCACCCTTATTTATCTTGTGGGCATTGACTATTATCATACTCTCTCCTGATTGCCTGAATATCTCATCTAAGGTAACCACTTTCACTACTCCTGATGATATTATATCCTTTAGTACATTTCCAGCACCTACAGATGGTAACTGGTCCACATCTCCTACTAAGATCACTCTGGTGCCTGGTTTTAATGCTTTTACCAAGGAGTTCATTAGCAAGATATCTATCATAGAAGCTTCGTCTATGATTATGATATCTGTGTCAATGGGGCTATCTTCATCTTTGCCAAAGGCCATGGATTCCTCTTCCATAAAAGAATATTCTAATAATCTATGGATGGTCTTTGATTCTCTTCCTGTTGTTTCTGTCATCCGCTTTGCAGCTCTGCCTGTTGGAGCAGTTAGGAGTACTGACAGTTTTAGATCTTCGCATATTTTAATTATGGCATTTATAGTGGTTGTTTTTCCCGTACCTGGTCCTCCTGTGATTACAACTAATCCATTATCCAGGGATTCCTTTATGGCTAGGATTTGTTTGCTTGCAAAGCTAATGCCTTCCTCTTTTTCTATTCTTTTTATTTCCTTTTCTATATCTATATCCAATTCTTCTAATTTAACTTGGGAAAGCTCAGTAAGCTTTCTGCTTACATTGTTTTCTGCCATATGAAAAGGTGTATAATATACTAATATATCTTCTCCATCTGGTATCAGGTGAATATTTCCCCTTAGGGCTAAAGTTCGCATTCCATCTTCTATTTGCTTTCTATCTACACCTAGCATTTTTTCTGCTTTTGCTATTAGTTCATCCTTTGGTACATAACAATGACCATTTCCTGCGAATTCCATTATAATATATTTTATTCCTGCTTCTACTCTATATGGGGACTCTTTATTTATACCCATTTTCTCTGCTATGGTATCTGCAGTCTTAAATCCTATACCTATTATATCTTCAGATAATTTATATGGGTTTTCTTTGAGAATATTTATTGTATTATTTCCATATTTTTTATATATCTTTATACCATAATTAACGCTAATCCCATACTGCTGGAGAAATACCATTATATCCCTTAGTCCCCTTTGTTCAGCATAGGCTTCAATTATCCTCTCAAGCTTCTTATCCCCTATTCCTCCTATTTCCTTCAGTCTTTCAGGATTATATTGTATGATATCTAGGGATTCTAATCCAAATCTCTCTACAATTTTCTTAGCTGTTTTAGGACCAATATGAGGGATTAACCCTGATGAAAGATAATTTTCTATCCCCTTGGAAGTAGAGGGTACAAGTGTGGTCATACTAGTGAAGGAAAATTGTTCTCCATAGCTAGGATGATAAATCATGTCTCCCTCCACCTTTACCATCTCTTCTAAGCTTATAAAAGGCGCATAGCCAACTATGGTCATAGGTCCATCTTCTGTATTCAATTTAGCCACAGTATAGCCATTAGATTCGTTTCTAAATCTAATATCTTCTATTATGCCCTCTAGAATCATCTTCCATTTCACCCCTGTTAAAGAATTATTGAGAAGATTACCCTCTCAATAATTCAACTTTATCTGTTTTCTCCCATGGTAAATCTAAATCTTCCCTGCCAAAATGTCCGTAGGCTGCTATTTGTCTGTAGATTGGACGTCTAAGATCTAGGTCCCTAATAATAGCTGCTGGTCTAAGGTCAAAATGTTTGTTTACTAGTTGTTGAATTTCTTCATCGGATTTCTTTCCTGTGCCGAAGGTGTCCACATATATGGATACTGGTCTTGCTACTCCTATTGCATAAGCAAGTCCTACTTCACATTTATCTGCTAAGCCTGCTGCTACAATATTTTTTGCTACATATCTTGCTGCGTATGCCGCTGATCTATCTACTTTAGTTGAATCTTTTCCTGAGAATGCTCCTCCACCATGTCTTGCATACCCTCCATAGGTGTCAACGATTATCTTTCTTCCTGTTAATCCTGCATCTCCCATAGGTCCACCGACTACAAATCTACCTGTTGGATTTACATAGTATTTAGTATTTTCATCAAGCATATCATGAGGAACTATTTCCATTATTACATGTTTTATTATGTCCTCTCTTATGGTGGATAATTCAACATCTGGACTATGTTGAGTAGATACTACAATATTTTCTATTCTAACTGGCTTGTCATCAAGATATTCTATAGTTACTTGAGTTTTTCCATCTGGTCTTAAATATTCTAATGTTTCATCTTTTCTTACATCAGCTAATCTTTTAGCTAGTTTATGAGCTAAGGATATTGGTAATGGCATTAGCTCTTTTGTTTCATTACATGCAAAACCAAACATCATACCCTGGTCTCCTGCACCTATTTGGTCCAATGCATCATCTGAATCAGTTTTTTGTTCTAAGGCTTTATCCACTCCCATGGCTATATCTGGTGATTGCTCATTTATGGAAGTAAGAACTGCACAAGTATCGGAATCAAATCCGTATTTTGCTCTTGTATATCCTATATCCTCTATGGTTTTTCTTGCAATTTTTTGAATATCCACATAGCATTTCGTTGTGATTTCACCCACTACTAGTACCATTCCTGTTGTCACTGTTGTTTCACATGCTACCCTTGCTAATGGATCTTTTTCAAGGATTGCATCAAGTATTGAATCAGATATCTGATCACATACCTTGTCCGGATGTCCTTCTGTAACTGATTCAGAAGTAAATAACCATTTTTTCATTTG
>CAZIII010000148.1:0-5667 GCA_964539425.1 uncultured Tissierellaceae bacterium
AATTATTTAATAGAAAAAGGTGCTAAGGTAATACTTATGTCCCATCTAGGGAGACCAAAGGGAGAACCAAACAAGAAATATACTCTTAAAGCTGTAGCAATTAGACTTACAGAGCTACTAAAGAAAGAAGTAATATTTGCTCAAGATGATAATGTAGTTAGTGATGCTATAAAAAAACAGGTAGAAGCTATGAAGGACGGAGATGTTGCTCTACTTGAGAATACTAGATTTAGAAAAGAAGAAGAAAAAAATGAAGAGAACTTTTCAAAAGAATTAGCTTCCCTTGCTGAAATATATGTTAATGATGCATTTGGGACTTCTCACAGGGCTCATGCATCTAATGTAGGGGTTTCTACACACTTACCTTCAGCTGTAGGGTATTTAGTTGAGAAAGAGATATCTATCATGGGTAAAGCACTTGAAGCTCCTGAAAGGCCTTTTGTAGCTATTTTAGGAGGTGCCAAAGTATCTGATAAAATAGGGGTAATAGAAAACCTTATAAATAAAATAGATACAATAATAGTTGGTGGAGGAATGGCTTATACATTCTTAAAGGCACAGGGTTACGAAATAGGTAAATCTCTACTAGAAGAAGATAAAATAGAGTTGGCAAAAACTCTGTTAGAAAAGGCAAAAGAGAAAAATGTACAGTTAATCTTACCAGTGGATACTATAGTTACAAAGGAATTCAAAAATGATGCTGAACATAAAACAGTTAATATAGATCAAATCCCAGAAGATATGATGGGTTTAGACATTGGGGAAGAATCCATAAAACTTTTCTCTGGTGAAATAGTAAAAGCAAAGACAATAATATGGAATGGGCCTATGGGAGTATTTGAGATGGAGAATTTTGCTAAAGGGACAAATGCAATTGCAAAAGCAATGTCACAAGCAGATGGAATTACAATAGTTGGTGGTGGAGATTCTGCATCAGCAGTGGAAAAAGCAGGCTATGGAGAAAAGATGACTCATATATCCACAGGTGGGGGAGCTTCCTTAGAATTATTAGAAGGAAAGATTCTGCCAGGAATTGAGGCAATAAGTAATAAATAAAGAGGTGAAATATATGCGAACTCCCATAATAGCGGGAAATTGGAAAATGAATAATACAATAGAAGAAGGATTACAATTAGTAAAAGACATTAAGTCTCGAGAATTTAATCAAGGGGTAGAAGCAGTACTATGTGTACCTTTTACAGTAATAAAAGATGTAAAAAAAGCCATAGAGAATACTAATATTAAGCTTGGAGCACAAAACATGCATTGGGAAGAAAATGGTGCATATACAGGAGAAGTTTCTCCGTTGATGCTGAAGGAATTAGGTGTAGATTATGTAATAATAGGACATTCCGAGAGACGAGAATACTTTAATGAATCAGATACTAGTGTAAACAAAAAGGTAAAAGCTGCTCTTTCACATGGAATTAAACCAATTGTTTGTGTAGGTGAAACATTAGAACAAAGAGAAAGCAATATTGAAAAAGACATAGTGAAATCCCAGGTCCTAAAGGCATTTGATGGAGTAGAGAAAAAGGATCTAGACCATATTGTAATAGCATATGAGCCAATTTGGGCAATAGGAACTGGAAAAACTGCTTCATCAGATGATGCTGACAATATGTTAGGTTTTATCCGCCAAATTATTGGTGATAAGTATGGTGAAAAGAAAAATACTATTAGATTACAATATGGTGGTTCAGTGAAACCAAGTACCATTAAAGAACTAATGAGCAAGCAGGAAATAGATGGCGCCTTAGTAGGAGGGGCTAGTCTAAAGGCTGAGGATTTTGTAAGTTTAATAAATTTTTAATTGGAGGATAATATGGCAAAAAAACCAGTTATGCTAATAATACTTGATGGATTTGGCATAGGTAAAGAATATGCTGGGAATGCTGTGAAATTGGCTAAAACTCCTAATATCGACAGACTATTTCTAGAATGTCCAAGCACTAGCTTAGTAGCAAGTGGAGAGGATGTTGGACTACCACCGGGTCAGATGGGTAATTCTGAGGTAGGCCATTTAAATATTGGATCAGGTAGAATAATATATCAAGATTTAACAAAGATATCTAAAGATATAAAAGATGGAGATTTCTTCAATAAAAATGAATTTTTAAGTGCTATTGAGAATGCTAAACTCAATAATACAAAAATTCATCTATTGGGATTAGTATCCAGTGGGGGAGTCCATAGTCATAATACACATTTATATGCATTGCTTGAGTTAATGAAAAAACAAGATTTTCATAATGTATATATACATGCAATATTAGATGGTAGAGATGTACCACCAACAATAGGTAAAGAAGATATCAAAGAATTAATGGATAAAATAGATGAAATCGGAGTTGGTAATATTGCTAGTATATCAGGTAGATACTATACTATGGATAGGGATAAAAGATGGGAAAGAACAAAATTAGCCTACGATGCTTTTGTCCTTGGGAAAGGTAAAGAAGCTAGTGCTCCAATAGAAGTAATAGAAAAATCTTATGGTGAAAAGATTACAGATGAGTTTTTTATTCCAACTGTCATAGTGGAGAATAATGAGCCTGTAGCTACTATAGATAATAATGATTCAATAATATTCTTTAATTTTAGACCTGATAGAGCAAGGCAAATTACTAGGGCTTTTGTAGATGAAGAGTTTGAAGGTTTTCATAGAGAAAAAAAGGTCAATACATTTTATGTAACAATGACAGAATACGATAGCACAATTAAAGATGTTCATGTTGCCTATACAGACGAAGCACCAATTAATACTCTTGGAGAATATATTAGTCAAAGCGGTTTAAATCAACTTCGAATTGCTGAAACCGAAAAGTATGCCCATGTAACATTCTTCTTCAATGGGGGAATAGAGGAGCCTTATTTAAATGAGGATAGGGTATTAATTCCATCTCCAAAGGTTGCAACCTACGACTTACAACCTGAGATGAGTGCTAATTTAGTTAAGGAAGAGGTATTAAATAAGCTAAATATGGATAAGTATGACTTAATCATATTAAACTTTGCTAATGCTGATATGGTTGGACATACGGGTATAGTGCCAGCTACAGTAAAAGCAATAGAAACTGTAGATAGCTGTTTAGGTGAAATAATAGAACTTTTAGTAGATAAAGGTGGTAAGGCATTAATTACTTCAGATCATGGAAATGCAGAAATATTAATAGATGAAAAAGATGGTAGTCCAGTCACATCACATACAAATAATAAGGTACCTTTGATTTTAGTAGGAGATAAGGATGCAAAATTATCAGAAGGTATATTAGCAGATATAGCACCAACATTATTAGAGTTACTAGGATTGGAAAAGCCAAAGGAAATGACAGGAAATTCATTAATAAAGAGGAGGAATTAATTTGAGTATAATAACAGATATTTACGCAAGAGAGGTACTTGACTCAAGGGGAAATCCTACAGTTGAGGTAGAGGTATGGACTGAAAATGATGCACACGGTAGGGCTTTAGTTCCATCAGGAGCTTCCACAGGCATATTTGAAGCAGTTGAATTGAGAGATGGAGATAAAAGTAGATATTTAGGAAAAGGTGTTATGAAAGCAGTAGATAATGTTAATAATATTATTGCAGAAGAAATAATTGGCATGAATGTATTTGAACAATCAGAAATAGATAAAATTATGATTGAATTAGATGGAACACCAAACAAGGGAAAATTAGGAGCAAATGCTGTCCTTGGAGTGTCATTAGCAGTAGCAAGAGCAGCAGCAGATGAGTTAAATATGCCATTATATCAATATATTGGTGGAATAAATGCAAAGGTACTCCCAGTTCCTATGATGAATATTTTAAATGGTGGAGAGCATGCTGATAATAATGTAGATATCCAAGAATTTATGGTAATGCCTGTAGGAGCAGCTAATTTTAGAGAAGCATTGAGAATGGGAGCAGAAATATTTCACAATCTAAGAATTGTTTTGAAATCAAAAGGATTAAATACAGCTGTAGGAGATGAGGGAGGATTTGCGCCTAATTTATCTAGCAATGAAGAAGCTTTAAAGACCATAGTAGAAGCTATTGAAAAATCTGGATACAAACCTGGCGAAGAGATAATGCTAGCATTAGATGTGGCTGCCTCAGGAATGTATGATGAAGATAAAAAGGTTTATAACCTTGCTGGAGAAGGTAGAACTCTTACAGTAGAACAAATGATAGATTATTATGCAGAATTAGTAGATAAATACCCTATAATCTCCATAGAAGATGGTCTAGCTGAAGATGATTGGGATGGATGGAAATTGCTAACTGAAAGACTTGGAAATAAGATCCAATTAGTAGGTGATGATTTATTTGTAACTAACACTGAAAGACTTGAAAAAGGTATAAATTTAAATATTTCAAACTCTGTATTGGTTAAATTAAATCAAATTGGAACATTGACTGAAACTCTTGATACTATAGAGATGGCAAGAATAAACGGATATACTGCTGTTGTATCTCATAGGTCAGGTGAAACAGAAGATACTACAATAGCAGATCTAGTAGTAGCAACAAATGCAGGCCAAATAAAGACTGGGGCACCTTCTAGAACTGACAGGGTTGCAAAGTACAATCAATTGCTTAGAATAGAAGATATGCTAGGTAATAGTGCTGTATATAGAGGAAAAAATACATTTTACAATTTAAAAAAATAGTATAAAAAGGGGCATAAATCGATTATTCATTCTTGAATAGAGGTAATCTATCTATTGATTTTATGCTCCTTCTATGTTAAAATAGTAATGTTTATGGGGTATAGATTATATCTACTTTATTTCCAGGAGGTGTAAATATGACAACATTATTTTCAGTTTTAATTCTTGTATCAAGTTTATCATTGATAGTTTCTGTAGTATTACAAGAAGGTAGCGAAGGTGGCCTAGGAACAGTAGGTGGAAATTCATCAGATTCATTATGGGGGAAATCAAGGGGTTCAAGCCGTCAAGACATGCTTAAAAGAGTAACAGTAATATCAGCTGTTATCTTTTTAATATCAGCTTTATTATTAGCAGCTAAATAACAAAGGAGGAGTAAAAAAATGAATATCGCATTAATTACAGCGCCAGTAGTTGGTATATTGGCGTTATTATTTGCTTTATATAAAGCAAGTAGCGTTAGTAAGGTTAACCCAGGAAATGACAGGATGAAAGAAATTGCGAAATATATTCATGAAGGCTCAATGGCTTTCTTAAGTAGGCAATATAGATCCTTAGCAATTTTTATCGTTGTATTGTTCTTAGTTTTAACTTTTGTACCAGGTCTTGGATTTAAGACAGCTATATGTTTCTTACTTGGAGCACTATTCTCAATAGGTGCAGGATATTTTGGTATGACAGTAGCTACAAAGGCAAATGTAAGAACTGCAAATGCTGCAATGGAGTCAGGGATGACAAAAGCGTTAAATGTAGCTTTCTCAGGTGGAGCAGTAATGGGAATGACAGTAGTAGGTTTGGGAATTTTAGGAGTAGGAGTACTTTACATAATATTTGAGGATGCAAATATTATAACAGGCTTTGGATTAGGTGCTTCATCAATAGCATTATTTGCTAGAGTAGGTGGAGGAATCTACACTAAGGCAGCTGACGTAGGAGCAGACTTAGTAGGTAAAGTAGAAGCAGGAATTCCAGAAGATGACCCAAGAAACCCAGCAGTTATAGCAGATAA
>CAZIII010000149.1:0-5664 GCA_964539425.1 uncultured Tissierellaceae bacterium
AAACCCTTGCTATTACTATGTTTTATAGTTTTACTATCTTCACGATTGCTTCAACATGGGTTGGGGCGAGGAGATGATAATAATATGCATAAATAGGGGGTTTTGCGTAAAGGTGAACCCCCTTAGACCCCCCTACCAATTACGATCAGTCACAAAAATCCAAGCTTTATCAAAGCATTGTAATAATCTATACAATAGAAAATTAGTATATATTGCACTTATCCCTTAATCCTATTTATCTTTCTATCTCTTATTTCATAAACAATATCTGCTACATTGTTAATTAAAGTCTTATCATGGGTTACAAATATTATGGTCCCTTTATAATCTACCATCATTATTTCTAATGCACCAACGGTATAGGTATCTAGAAAAGTAGAGGGTTCATCCATCAAAATTATATTATATTCTCCAGATAATACTTTTAGTAACATTAACTTCGTTAACTCTCCTCCACTAAATTAAAACAAGGATTTTTCAATGTCATCTTTTTCAAAACCAATCTGAACCAGCATTGCAATTAATTCATTTGGTTTATATTCGGAATCTTCTAGCAAAAATTCTAATAAGGTTTCTTTACTAGCTGACACATAGTTTTGTTGTTCAAAATACCCAATTCTTGCTTTTTTGGCAATTGTAAAGGCCTTGTCATTTGAAAAAATCATCCTTAGGAGAGTCGTTTTGCTCGCACCGTTATCACCAGTTATTGTAACTTTTTTTGCTAATGGAATGGTGATATCTGCATTCTCAAATAGGTAGTTATCTCCTAATTTTTTATTAATATTATCTCCCATTATAGGATAGTTGTTGTATAACTTAATAGCTTTACTTTGTCTAAATACTACCTTTCTTTCCGTTATTGTCGGATTTACTTGTTCTAAGTTTTCAAGCCTATATTCAATCCTTTTTGCAACTTTGTTCACACTTTTTACTTTACTACCTACAGGTCTTTGTGTACTCTTTCATATTCTTTAAAATGTTCTGTGCCTTCATATCCCTCATACTTCCATTCAATATTATAAAATTAAAAATATTTCACATTTAAATGAATTAACAAATGACTATATTTTAAGATATTATCATCATAAAAGGCCAAATAGTGCTTTAGATGGATTAACACCTTTTGAGAAGAGATATCTATAAAATCAATTTAACTTAGTGTTACAATTTTGCTTGACCAGGTCAGTATTACAATAAAATTGTAAATATAGTTTTTTTAGTCATATTTGTATATCATCACTTTACTATCACCTTGTTTAAAACTATATTTCACTTAACAAATATTAAATTGCATTAGAATCAATGTATATATAAATTTTACTGGAGCCAAGGTTCTTCATGAACAACACTAATGGTCTCATTATTTTGCTTAACAATTACATAAGTTCCACGGACTCCATCGCTGGCAAATTCTGGTCCTTTCTCTTTAGCATTATCAGTATAACTAAAATCAATAAGTAAAAAAATTATCTCCGTTTCTCCTGCATTTCCATCTTTATAAAATTCAATAATTCTGTTGGAAAGTTCTAAATCATCAATTAATACATCTTCAATTGATTCATATCGCTTGTAGTCGAGTATTTCTATTTTCTCCAAAACACCTTCATTTGCAAGATTAAATTTTGATTTATATTCGTCTAAGTGTTCTAAAATAAAGTCGAACATTTCAGAATCCTCCAATCTTTCATAAGTTATAATCCCCATAGGATTGTCTAAATTAATATAATAAATAATAGCTAGAGCAAGTATGATTAAACTAAAAGTCAATAAATTATATTTTATATTTCTTTCTTTCTTCATCCTTCACCTCTAATTTCATTTAATAAAAATGTGATTTAAATAATAGCTATCTTCTTCTTTGTTGATGAAATAAGCACCTACTGGAGTAGTTACTAAATTTTGTTCAAAATCATATTTATTAACAATAACTATTTCTTCATCAATATTAACTACATACAATTTGATTTGATTATTGAAGAAAATATATCCATCAACATACGAGCTGTTTATAATATCAGACCCCGAATTTATTTTATCGAAACTATAAAGAAGTTTAAACTCCTCATCGTTAAATCTATAAAGTTTTCCAACGCCATCTAGTGGAATTAAATGATTATACTTGTTTAATAATACATAATCGCCTCCACCACCTATATGAATGGATAAAAATGGAACCTCTTGCTTAAATATATGTTTAAACTTTTCATTAGAATCACAAAGTTCATATTTGTATAATATAGCATTAGCAGCGTTTTCAAATGCCCCATTAATTGATTTGATAACTTGGAAAAAAACACTTTCAGAATTCCCACCCACACTATTTATTGAACGTCCAAATGTTTTTCCTTCTATACTTGCATATCGAAGCCGTTTAATGAGCCTCCATTTGTTGGTGGACAAATCTAATTCAGAAAATTCTTGTTCAAAAATATCGTATTTATTTGTTTTACCCATAGCATATTCTATGTTATAATAAAATTTATTATCTTTTGTTGTAAAGCAAGAAGGCATTCTTACAACTTCTTTATTAATTAGCGAGTCTATTATTTTAAATTTATGGAAATAAACAATGCTAGCATTATGATTATAATCCAATAACACTAAAATCAAATTATCTTCAGTACAGTATACATTATACATAATGTTATCTTCAATTGAATAAATGTTATTAAATTCTTTAGTAGACATGTCATATGCTATTAATTTGTTATCACTTATCCAATACATTGTATTCCCAGCTACACCAACTAATTCAGATGCTTCTATATTTTGATATAATTCATTTTCGCTAAATAAAAATTGTCTTTTTTTATGAATTATATTATTATCAGAATTGCAATATCCTAAATTCGGTATCATGTTTATAAATAAAACAAATATTATCATAATTATTTTCTTCTTCAAGAAATTACCCCCATTGCATATGTAAATTTTGAATATCCTAAAACTATTCCCATAATCCATCAGACTATCAAGAAACAGTAAAAATCATACTTGTATGCAAACCATTTTATTAAAGGCATCATATAATAAGGTTTAAATATACTGTTGATTTAATAAAAACCCCATAAATACGATGCCTTAATTAATATCAAATGATACGACAAAATCTTAAGTTAGAATTGGAAGTAAGCTTCGTTTTAATATAACATTGCCTTATGTTCGTGATTTCTTATTGCTTGCCAAACATTTCGTGCATCATACCATCTATTTCCTAAGCCAGGTCCCCATGGATCTGTAACTCTAACTTTCGTATAAATTGCATTTTGCTTAATAGAAGAAGATGTATTTTGAGTAATAGAATCAGGAGTTAAGCCACCTGTATTTATTTCTAAACCACTGGAATTTACATAATGTCCATTTGAATTATATGGAAACCCTAAACTTGTACTTGGTTTAACTAGTAATACTGCAGGCTTATTATTTTCCATCCCATACTTAATTTGATTTTCCCAGGTATAATAATCTCTAGTATCCCACTCGATTTCGTATGATTTTGTCGTATTTAAGTTTAAGTATTTTCTAATATTACCAATAAGTGTATTACCCGTTGCTTCTGTATTTAAGCTTTTTGCAATAGTTTCCATGTTGGGAGATGACCCGTTTAAATAGTGTACAATTTGTTTTGTAGTAGCTGGCCCACAATAATAGTCTTTAGGTTGTTCAAAAACAGGAACATTTAATACCTTGTAGTAATAGGGTAAATTATAAAATGAATTTTTAGATGAAATTCCATTCAGAACCTTAGCTCTTTGTTTTAATGAACTTTCTATCTCTTCTTTAGATATTTCAAATATGTCACTAACTCCATTTGGATTAGATGCATAGGTAGTCATTGGTGTAGCAATTAATAATGCAATTGTTAAAACAACAAGTAACTTTTTCATACTTTCCAAACTCCCCTTTATTTTATATTTCCTACATGCATTAGTCAACACCTAGATAAACATTTAAACTAGTCCTCCTCCCCTGTAGAGAACATTAAAAATATTAGCATCAGGGTATACTAATTACTTCTAGTGACTAATGATCTATGTGAATATTACTATCCCTCTCTCAGGAAGTTATATACCTCTTGGATTATTACAGAATAGTAATATACATAACTTCAATTAATGATTCTCATCTTAAACTTTTTCCTTTTCACCATAACTCTGCCACTCAATTACTCCATCATTTTCTGCTATATACTTAATAGTTTGTCCAGAGTTTAATATAAACACTGAAATCATGGCAAATAACATTACAATTACTAGCTTCTTTCTCATATTCCCCATCTCCCTTTACTTTATTAGCTATTAACCATATACTATAAGATATGGATGTCTATTTCAACAGGCATCGATGCCCGTTTTTGAATGTTTTTAATTAAGCTGTTGGAACTAAATACTTTGGAGGTGTTGTTTTGTTTTATAATCTTGAGTTGTTTGGTGAAAATTTAAAAGAAATTAGGAAAGCTTTAAAGCTTAATCAAAAAGAGATATCCGAAGCAACAAATATAAATGAATCAACCATTAGAAGAATCGAAAATGGTAAAGTACTGCCTCAATTAGATACTTTGGAAATTTTATCTCCTATTTATAAATATGATTTAATTTCCCTACTCATTAAATGTAGATTTGATGACTATTCAGTCTTCTGTAAAATCAAAAATAAAATAGAATTTAAATTAGATAATGGAGAACAGCATACTTTACATAGTGAATTTAAAGGGTTAAATATTTTGCTATCTTCTACAGAAAATTCATATTACAAAAATCTTATTAATCAATTGCTCCTATTTACTGAGGCTACTATTATATACAAAGATAACAATAATAATAATACAGCACTTACTAAATTATTAAAAGCTATTAAAATAACTACTCCTACATTTAGTTTAGATAATTATACTTCATTTGTATATTCTTCTATGGAATTAAGAATATTAATGAATATAGCTTTTGTATTGAATAGATTAAATAATAAGGAAATATATCTAGAGATAATGGAATTCTGTGTAAACGCAGTCGATACTGATGATGAATTATATCCTAAGCTATGTCACAACTTAGCCGGTGCTTATACTAGAAATAAGGAGTACCAAAAGGCTTTAGATTTTTCTAATATGGGTATTAAATCCTGTCAAAAAAACAGAAGCTTCACCGGCTTAAATATTTTGTACTATGGAAAAGGCTTTGCTGAATATTATCTTGGAAAATCTGAACATTTAAAATCCTTAAATCTGTCTATATCTTTGAGTGAAGCCTTTGGACAAGACAATCTGAAAAAGACTATAATTAATAATTGTAAAGAAATATTAGATATTAATTTAAGGGGTTAAAAATAAGAATAAAGTTGGTAAGAACCTTTAAATGCTGTTCGGATTCCATAATCTAAATAGCATTTTTATTTCTGCATATTAGTATCCTTTTTGCATACACAATAGACCCCCTAACAAAAATATCCCCTAAACCTCAGTCCAGGGGAAATAAAACACACCTACATATTCACTTAAATACCTTCAACCCAGCTATTTCAACCTATTCCTTCTCTATCAACACAACACACTCAACATGGGTTGGGGCAAAGGTATGATATTAATATGCAAAAATCAGGGATTTTGCATATTAATATCCCCCTTAGTCCCCTTTATTTATATATTTCTACTTCTAACCCTTTCTT
>CAZIII010000150.1:0-5619 GCA_964539425.1 uncultured Tissierellaceae bacterium
TTCTTAAAACCTGGAGACCATGTTATAACAACATCTATGGAACATAATTCTGTTTTAAGACCCATTATTTCCTTAGAAAAAATAGGAGTAACTAATACAATAGTACAAGGAGACTTAAAGGGTAGAATAGATCCAAAGGATATAGAAAAAAGTATTAGGCCAGAAACAAAGATGATAGTAACAACTCATATTTCTAATTTAACTGGAACTATAATGGATATAGAAGCTATTGGAATAATTGCAAAAGCTCATAATATAGTATACCTTGTTGATGGTGCCCAATCTGCAGGGGTATACCCTATTGATGTGGAAAAAATGAATATTGATATGTTAGCTTTTCCGGGACATAAAAGCTTGCTAGGGCCTCAAGGAACAGGTGGCCTATATATTAGAGAAGGATTAGATATGATAGAATTGTTTCAGGGTGGAACAGGTAGTATATCAAATTCCCTAGAACAACCAGATATGATGCCAGATAAATTTGAATCTGGTACACCAAATGCACCGGGAATAATTGGCTTAGGTGCAGGCATAAAGTATATAGTAGAAGTAGGTATGGATAATATTAGGAAAAAAGAAGAAGAGTTAACACAACATTTTATTGAAGAGGTACAAAAGATAGAAAAGATAAAACTATATGGACCTTTAACTTTGGGACAACATGCACCAGTAGTTGCGCTAAACATAGGTGATGCAGATTCTTCCGAAATAGCCTATATCTTAGACGAAGAATATAATATAGGGGTAAGGCCAGGACTACATTGTGCACCACTTGCACATAAAACTATTGGTACTTTTAAGCAAGGAGTAGTAAGGTTTAGTTTTGGATTTGAAAACACTCATGATGAAATAGAACTGGCTATAAAGGCATTAAAAGATATTGCCAAGGAAGTATAGGAGGAGAATCTTGTGGAAGGACTAAGGGAAGTTGTCACACTTTATAATATAGAAATAATCTTATCACTTATGGTAGGTTTTATTTTATTACTAATATTATATATAATAGCTGAAATAAGGATATCAAAAATAAGAGCAAAGTATAATCAAATAGTGAGAGGAATAGAAGGAGTTAATGTTGAAGAACTTTTAATTAGAACGGGCAAAGAGATTAATAGCATGAATATAAATATGAATAACTTTGAAAAGAATATAAAAGAGATAGAAACAAAATTAGCTTTTGCTATTCAAAAAGTTGGATTCATAAGATATGATGCCTTTGCAGAAATGGGGAACCAACTAAGTTTCTCTATAGCATTATTAGATAGTTTTAGAAATGGGTTTGTATTAACCAGTATATATGGAAGAGATCATACAACTAGTTATGCTAAACCATTAAAGTTTGGAAAGTCCGTATATCCGCTATCAGTAGAAGAGATACAGGCTATTGATAGGGCAATAATGGGCGAATACGATGAAAAAAGACTATAGCAGGAGGAACATTGAGAATGGATAATATCTTATTTATAATAAACCCTATTGCTGGAGGTGGGAAGGCTGAAAACTTAATTCCTTTGATTCAAAATTCTATGGACAAGCACAAAAGAAACTATGACATAATATTGACAACAAAACCCAAAGAAGCCATAGACATAGCAAAAGATAATGTAGATAATTATGAAATAATAGTAGCAGTCGGTGGAGATGGAACAATTAATGAAGTTGCAAAGGGTATTATTATAGGGGGGAAGGGAGCCCTAGGCATTGTACCTGGGGGTACAGGAAACGATGTGGTCAAATCCTTAGGTATATCTGCTAATCCTGAAGAAAGCCTAGAAACGATTGCTAAAGGCTTTAAAAAGGAAATAGATATAGGCAAAGTTATTAATGATAGTTTTTTAAACATAGCCAGTGTAGGATTTGATGCAGAGGTAATAGTAAACCATGATAAATTTAAAGGCAAGGTAAAAGGTAAATTGGTTTATATTTTAAGTGTTATTTATACTTTATTTAGTTATAAAAACAAAAAATTAGAAATTGATATAGATGGTGAAAAACTAGAAGAAGAGATTTTACTTTTAGCAGTGGGAAATGGAAGGTATTATGGTGGTGGAATGCAAATATTACCTTCTGCAAATGTTAATGATGGATATTTACACATATGTATAATATCAGGTATAGGTAAGATAATGACTTTATTTCTTTTTCCAACAATATTTAAAGGACATCATATTAATTATAAAAAATATGTAAAGATATATAAGGCAAAAAACATTAAAGTAAGATCAAAAGAGGAAATATTTATAAATATAGATGGAGATAGTTTTCCGAAAGAAAAGGAAATCCAATTTAGATTAGATGATAAGAAGCTAAAGGTAATATGTGAAGAATACTAAATTATGGCATTCTTCACATATTTTCTTTGTGTTTTTCTTTGTAAAGTTTAATTAAGGCCAGATAAATACTTCGAGATATTATATCTGCCATATTCATAACAAGGGATAACCTAGTATTTTGGAGAACCATAAACTCCATCATTCCACCAATGTTAACAATTCCTGTAATTGAGACATCACCAACTGCGGGTAAAACCTTATTAACACCAGATCCTGGTTTCAAGGGAATATTCTTTATGGATAATAATCCAACCTTATTTCTATTGCCTAGAGAAGAATCAATAGCTATAATAAAAGGATTATGATAATCTTCATGGATTCTACTAATATTGGATTCAAGATTTTGAGCATGGACTGGATTGTCTAGGGTACCTACTATATGTGCATTTCTAAAACTTTTCATACTAGCTTCTAATTTATGTCCCACTAAGGGGCCTAAACTGTCACCTGTAGACCTATCAGTGCCTATACATAATATTATCAAATTTTCCTTTTTTTTGAACTCTTCTAAAACATAATCAAATACTAAATTAGAGAATTCTGTAACTGCAAAAGGAGAAGATGAATTGATATAATTTTTTCTAACATTAACCTCCATTAAATCCCCCCTATAAATTTATCTCTAAAAGCCTACCTCTAAATATTTCTTTACAAGCCCTTTTTATTAATATTAAAGACAAAACCATATTAGAAGTATTACCAAGATTTAAATTAAAATACTTTATTAATAAATAAGGAATAAAAAGACGGAAATAGAATATAATAAACTATAACTATATGTAAAAAATTGAGAAAGAATAAACTTGAAATAATAAACCCTTATGGTATAATTATTACAGAATAGTTACAAATGCGAATTTTGCATAAAATAAGGAGTTTACTAGGAGGTACTAGATACTATGGATAATCCAAAAGATATTGGAACTAATCTAAATAAACTAAAAAACAAATTAAAACACTCTATGATGAATATAAAGAAAAGATTTGATAAAATAGATATTGAAAAATTTAAAACTATAGATTTTAAAAATACAAATTTAAGAGTCGCTTTGACAGGACTAATGATAATTTCTATTATTGGTTTATCTTATACGGGATATAAGATAAATAAAATCAGAACCCATGCTTTTAACGTTTACCTTGGAGAGGACAAGATAGGTGTTGTAAGATCCGAAGAAGATGTATCAGAAGTAGTAAATAATTTGCAGAAAGAATTATCAAATACATATAATATGGAAGTTGTATTACAGAAGGATATTGAATTTGAAGAAACTAATGTAAAAGATAATTTGATTACGCCTAATGACGAAATTAAAAGTGAAATCAAATCAAAAATGAGTTTCTTAGTTCAGGGATATGCATTAAAGGTAGATGGTGTAGAAGTTGGTGCCTTAGCTAAAAAGGAGGAAGTTGAAGCCTTAATTGAAAAGATAAAAGAACCATATCAACTTAGTCAAGGTGAAGGTATAAAATTTAAAGAAATAAAAATATTGGAAAATATAGAAATAGTTAAAAAAGAAATGCCTATAAATGAAATAGGAAATGAAGAAAAGATATATAATCATTTATTAACAAGTTCAGAAGAAATAAAGATCCATGAGGTTGAAGTTGGAGAAAGTCTTTGGACTATTGCCATAATATATGGTCTTGATGTTGATGATTTAATAAAGGCAAATCCAGACAAGGATCCATCTAGAATTCAGATTGGAGACCAAATTAAATTACTTGTACCAAAAACAATGATAACTGTGGCTACTGTAGCTGAAGTAGAATATACAGAAGAGATAAAATTTGAATCAGAAATTGAGTATAATAATAGTATGTATGCAAATGAGAAGAAAACTAAAGTAAAAGGTGAAAGTGGTTTGGCAAAAATTCTTGCCAATGAAATAAAGCACAATGGAATAGTAGTTGAAAAAGAAGTACTTAAAGAAGAAATCTTAGAAAGTCCCATAGATGAAATAGTGGTTAAAGGAACAAAAGAAGTACCAAAAACTGCTGCTACAGGTGCATTTTTAATGCCAACTAGAGGTAGGATATCATCTAGATATGGTATGAGAAATGGAAGCATGCACAGAGGCTTAGATATTGCAGCTAGCACAGGAACGGCAATAAAAGCAGCTGATGGTGGAAAAGTAGTATTTGCTGGGTATCGAGGAGCTTATGGTAATCTTGTTGAAATAGACCATGGAAATGGATTTAAAACAAGATATGCTCACTGTAGTAAGATACTAGTAAAGCCAGGAGATAAGGTCTACAAAGGTCAACATATTGCTAACATAGGAAATACGGGAAGATCTACAGGACCACATCTACATTTAGAAATATTAAAAAATGGAGTAAATCAAAATCCAAGTAATTATGTAAAATAAAAAACAATCTTTAATTACAACTTTGAAATTTTAGGAGCTTGAAATATATTCAAGCTCCTTTTTTAAATGAAAATAAGACAGTAATGGAAAGTTAATCTATGGTATAATAGTTTAAAAGAGAAATCAAACTTGTAGGGGTGTATTTAATGATCGGCATAGTGAATGAATTACTTAAGTTTTTATCAATAGAAATCAAAGTACTCTTAATAGCTGCATTGCCAATAATAGAATTAAGGGGGGCAATCCCAGTGGGTATATCTCTAGGATTGAGTCCCATTCATTCAGCTATCTTAAGCTTTATAGGCAGTATGATACCTGTACCCTTTATCTTATTTACCATTAGACCAATATTTACTTATCTAAAGACTACTAGGACTTTTAAAAGCTTGGTCAACAAATTAATTAATAAGTCTGTTAACAAGAGGATTTGGATAGAAAGATATGGATATTTAGGATTATTAATGTTTGTTTCCATACCCATTCCTGGCACAGGGGTATGGAGTGGAAGTCTAGCAGCAGCTTTTCTTAATATGAGATTTATATATGCTTTTCCAGCTATTATGATAGGTAATTTAATTGCTGGGATAATAGTTATGTTATTAAGTCATGGAGTAGTAAATGTAATTGCTTAAATCAACTTAATACTAAAATACAAAAGAGGCAGATATCTGCCTCTTTATAATTTATATATATTTAAAGTTCTATTGTTGTTTTCTGTATTCCGCAATAATTGTAGGCATATTTACTGTAAGGCCACCATCTACAGTAATGTCTGTACCTGTTATAAAAGATGATTTTTCATCAACTAAGAAACTAACAACACGTGAAATATCTTCAGGTCTTCCATTTCTACCTGCAGGTGTCATTGATTTCATGTAATTCATTCTTTCAGGGTGAGCTTCTGCAGCTTTTTC
>CAZIII010000151.1:0-5609 GCA_964539425.1 uncultured Tissierellaceae bacterium
TAACGTCATCAAATAAAGTTCCTAATTCATCATTAAATTCTCTGTATAAAGAAGGACATTTTTTCTTTACTCGTGAAATTCCGTAGCCTATTTCTAAATTCATCCCTTCCATTTCATTCATCATATCATAAGGATAATCCCTCTTGAATTCTTCATAGTATTCCTCACAGGCGTATCTAGAATAGTATAGGTCTAGGATCTTCACAGTAACATATGGAATAATTTCAGAATCCTTCATAATACGAGATAAATCCATATCTATTTTTGCAATTGCCTGGATTTCTATTTTACGTGCTTCTATTTCTACATCTTTTCTATCCAACTGAGATAATAATTGCATGAAAATATCAGCTTCTCTATAACGAGTTGCTTCAACATAAGCTTCCGCTTCTTCCCATAATTGTGATTTCATCATAAATAGCTCTTCTTCATCTTCAATTGTTTTAAAGAGTCTTTTAAATTGATTTTGAATTTTTGTCAATTCTCCCCATTTCTCTAGTTGCATTGCTGTGGATAACCATAATGTAAGAATATCAAAGTCCTCTATAGTTAGGGTTTGTGAAGGAGATATAATAAATTTAAATTCTTCCCATGCTTTCATATAATCATCATTCTCTGTAAACGCTATTATTCGTAGCCTATGGTATTCGGCCATGTCTGTTATATATACCATTCCCTTGTTAAGGGCTTTTAATCCTTCCTCTCCATATCCTCTTGAATTGAGCATTCCAAATTTAATGAATATGATTAACTCTTTCTCGTCACCATCAGCCATTTCTAATACATTATCTATAATAGAGTTAAACTCTTCAAATTCCTCTAATTCCAGTAGGATCTCGGCAAGTGATAAGCTAATAACCGTATTATCTGGATCTATATCCAATATAGACGTTAGTAGTGCTTTAGCTTGTTTCCAATTTCCATTTGACATTAAATACATTACATCTTCCATTGTTTTTTCAATTTTATCCCCATATTTTCGCATCATATCATATTGCTTGCGCTTTTTAGTATCTTTAAGGGTTTCATAAGCTCTTCTAATTTCTTGAAACTCTTCGGGGTTAGTTTCAGGAGGAAACTCCCTTAATTTCTCTATATATTTTTCCTTAATTCTGTCTTGACTGATATTCGATCTAGTTCCCAATATCTTATATAGGTTTTCAATCTTTTCTTTTTTTGGTCGTTTTCTTCTAAATATGTCTCTTTCCATCTTCTCACCTTATTCACTCTGATATCTGAATAAATTCATTTTTTACCATTACTTCATATAATTATATATTTATAAATCTAATAATACAATTATTTTATCCTCAACATCTAATTTTAGCGACTTATTTAGTAAATCAAGAAGAACTGTTTTGCCTTCTTTCCCTTGAATGTTTACCCTTATATTATCAAGTTTATTAACCCTATTTAATAAGGGATTTAAAAAGTTCTGCTAGGGAATATGCACAATTTCGCTAAAAAGTAATAAGGGACAATAAAATTGTCCCTTATTCTACTTCAGTCTTTCTATTTCTTCTATTGTTAATCCTGTTAACTTTGCAATAAGTTTTATTTCTATTCCCTCTTCTATTGAAGCTCTAGCCATTTCTAGCTTACTTTGCTTCGCTCCTTGTTCTATTCCTTGTTCTATTCCTTGTTCTATTCCTTGTTCTATACCTTGCTCTATACCTTGCTCTATTCCTTGTTCTATACCTTGCTCTATACCTTGTTCTATTCCTTTTATCTCTGCATATTTTATCCTTGAGAGTTCGTCTAATTTTGCTTTTTCTCTTGCATAATATTTTTGTCTTAACATTTCATCTGCACTTATCTTCTTTAACATTTCCTTTGCCATTTTTATTGTTTCACTCCTTTCCACAAGATTTTCTAAGAGAACTTCTGTTCCTTCTTCTCCTGTCTTCTTTATGAAAGTCAGCCATAGTTCTATTCCTTCTAATTCCCTATTATTTATTTCTTCTTCCATTAATTCTTCAAATTTCTTCAGTTCTATATAATGTATTTCCAAATCATCGGTTAGCTCAAATCTTTCTTCTTTTTCCATTATCTTATATATTGTATGATATTTTTCTGTTTCATTTATTAGATTAAAGTCGATAAGATTGATTACTATGCTTTTTCTTAGATTTGTATAAGTCTCCCCTTCTTGGATTGTTTCAGCATACATTTTGGACCAATAGTATAGACTTCTTTTTCTAAAATCATCTACATTGTTTAGCTGTACCTCTATATTTATTCTTTCCCCACTTTCTGTTTTTACCTTCAAGTCCAATATTGAGCCTTTATCACCATCAAACTCCTGCAAATTAAATGGATTTAAATATACTATTTTCTTTATTCTATTCTCACCTTCTAATTTTAGCAATTCATTTAGAAAATCTACTAAAATTATTTTACTCTCTTTTTCTTCTCTTCCGAATAGAGCTTTAAATACTAAGTCATTTAATGGCTTTAATAGTCTACCTTCCATTTTTATCACGTCCTTATCTTTATTACTATTATTATACCCTATTTTCTTTGAATTCCATATGGAAATGACCTTGAAAGGAGAAAAAGACCTTAGACTAAGAATTTCTTCTTTTCCTCAAGGTCTTTTTCTAGAAGCTAAGTTTATTAAATTTGCGACAAGAAAACTGCCTGCACCCGTGTCTCTGAGGTACCCCTTGTCCCATTTTTATAATATCTACTTCATTGCAGTTGCAATAGCTTTTGCAATTGAATTGATATCCTTGTTACCTTTTATTATTACTTCATCTTCCAATAGTTCAATAATTCTAATTTGATTTCTAATATTTCCACTTTCTTCTACTAATCTAGCTAAAATCTTCTGATACATTAAATAGGATATCTTTTCGGGAATTATATCATCAGCTACTCCTGGATACAAATTCTTTGCATTATCTACCATTATCTTGACTATCTGTTTATTTAAAATTGTTGAATAATTTACTTTACATACTTCAAATAATCTATTTATTAGAAACTCGTATGTATTTTCATTTATCTCATCCAACTCGCTTTGTATCAGTATCTTATCATATGACATTATGCAATATTCATTCCCTTTAAGATTTATATCATCCTTGATTCTTGTTATAGGAACCAAAATCCCAGTATCCATAACTAGTTGTTTACGTTTTTCATTGATAATATTAGTTTTAAGTCCTTCAACAAATATAGGGATAAGTTCTTCACCAAAAATAATAAGTAAAGGCTCCGCGCAAGCATTCATCAAAATTTCTCTTTGCTCCATTACATTACCATTCTCTACAACTTTACTAATCTCTGGTATTCCCAAAAGATCATTGGAGTTTACTCCTAAAATAGTACATATACATCCTACAAGACTAATATCAGGCAGTCCTAAGCCCCTTTCCCATTTTGAAACTGCCTGTGGAGTAACCCCCAGTCTTGATGCAAATTCATCCTGCGTCATATTTTTATTCTGCCTAAATTTAGATAAAATTTCGCCAAACTTTTTTATATCCATTAGTACTCTCCTTTTCATTTTATTCAGATAAAGTCTATCTACTTCAAATATATCAGTATATAGACTTCCTGTAAAACAACTAATTGTTTAGTATGGGGTCAACTGCTATCCTTGGGATATAAAAAAATATAAAAACACTTTTATCTAATTCTTATCTATTTATACAATACATTTTATCCCCACCCATATCCTTTTAATATATAATATGCGTGAGAAATCATAGGGTTAATATTGATGAATGGGATATGAATTTTTTCAAGAGATATTGAGCATATTTATAATGTTAAATAAAATTGAAGTGAAAGGAATGATGAAATGAAAGATAAAGAAATGGAAAAGACCCGTTCTGTAAATATTATTTCTGCACCAGGCAATGTGATTTCTAGTAATAAAGCATCAATCTCAAACAATGATTCGTCCTGCATCTATGGGGGTAAAAATCATGGAGTTGGTTCCGTTATCAAAAATGAAGATGGTAGGACATATACTTGTACAGAGGATGGTACTTGGCAAATCTCAAAGGATAAAGAATAGTTAAAGATAGGTTGTATATTAAAAAACTGTCCATTTTTGTGAATGAACAGTTTTTAATTACAATCCTCATCAACTCCAAAGAAATTAATGAAAAGACCTGCTACTATGGCAGAGCCTATAGTACTTGCAACAATTGGTCCCATGGCATGCATTAAAATTTATATCTTACTTATAAATTTGGGGCTTGATTATTATTTCAAAACAAAACCATATTTCACTGGGTCTTCTTCATCTATTACAAAATGGTTGAAGCCCGTTATAAAAGCTGAGCCTGTTATTTCAGGGATAATGGCTTTAAATTCACCTACCATGGTTTCTTCTAGGACTCTTCCCTTGAATCTTGTATTGATAATACTTTCATATACGAATAGTTCACCAATACCTAACTCACCTTTAGCATACAATGTTGCCATCTTTGCACTTGTACCTGTTCCGCAAGGAGATCTATCAGCTTGACCATCTCCAAAAATGACTACATTTCGATAATCTGCATCATCACTCTTAGGATTACCGTAGATTTCTACTAAATCAACGGTATTGATATGTGGTTGAGTTGGATGTTGTACTGGAATTTCCTTGTTGATGATCTCTCTTAATTTCATAGCTCTTTCGATTATTGTATTCAAGTTTTTTGTATCAATGTTTACTTTCAATTCAGTATCTCTTACTATGGCAAAAAAACTACCTCCAAAAGAAATATCAAACTTCACTATACCTAAATCAGGTACTTCCACTTGAATATCTCTTTTATATAAAAATGAGGGGACATTGACTACTGAAACTTCCTTAGCCTTTCCTTTTTCAACTCTTACTCTGGCCTTAACTAATCCAGCTGGAGCTTCTAATACTATCTCAGTCGTTGGTTCTTTCACTTCTACCATTCCTGTTTCAACTACCACTGTTGCTGCACCAATACTGCCATGTCCACACATATTTAGATATCCTCCACCATCCATGAATATTATACCTATATCAGCCTCTGGCAATGTTGGAGCAGTTATAATAGAACCGAACATATCATTATGTCCTCTTGGCTCATGCATTATAGCAGTCCTAATATAGTCCATGTGTTTAACTAAATATTCCTTTTTTTCAGCTTTTAATATTCTACGACTTTCTTTCGTTTCTGGATTTTCATACATTATTATTCCACTTTTTTTTGCAAACTTTTGATCTAACGATACAGTAAAGCCTCCTTGTTCGTATATTATTCTTAATATTACATATATAATCATCAAAAATAATGCACTTATTAAAAGTCCTAATTTTAATGCCTTTATTTTTTGTTCTCTTTTATTAACTTTTTCTGAATTTAATTTGATTTCTTTTTTACCCATTTTATTTTTCCTTTTTATTGATTTAAGTTTTCTTATATGATAAAATTTAATTTATAAAGTAGGTGTTTTTATGAAACTATTTAGAAAATATATTTTATTATTAGCTTTGTTTTCTGCAATTATATCAATTTTTGCTGTTATTAATACATTTGCTAAATATGTAACCTCAGCACAACAAATGACTGATATTCCCATTGCTAGATGGAATATCAAAGTTAATGATACTTCTATAAAAAATGGAGATA
>CAZIII010000152.1:0-3904 GCA_964539425.1 uncultured Tissierellaceae bacterium
TTGCAACTAGATCCTTTGATGATGAAGGGACAGCTACTAGAGTAAATAAAATCATAGATAAAGGGGTTCTAAAGACTCATTTACACAATTGGAAAACAGCTGAAAAGGATAAAATTGAATCCACAGGAAATGGAACAAGATCCTCATATAAAGGCTCATTATCTATTTCACCTTCTAATCTTTATATTGAAAAAGGAAGCAATACTTACGATGAGTTAGTAGCTAGTATAGATAAAGGCTTGATAATAATAGATGTAGCAGGATTACATTCAGGATTAAACACTGTATCAGGTGATTTTTCATTGTCTGCTTATGGATATGAAATAGAAAATGGTAAAATAAAGAGACCAGTAGATTTAATAACAATAGCTGGTAATCTATATGAAGTACTCAATAATATAGAAGCTATTGGAGATGATTTAAAATTTGGTTTACCTGGAGCTGGATATATAGGCTCTCCATCAATAAAGATAAAGTCACTTTCAGTAGCAGGAGAATAAAAATAGGATAATATAAGAAGAGAAAGGATAGATTAATCTATCCTTTCTCTAGTTCTATCATTAACTAAGAATTTAATTGAATAAATTCCTGCAAGGCCAACTAATCCATATACAATTCTACTTAGTACAGAAGTAGATCCTCCGAATAAGGTTGCTACCAAATCAAGTTGAAATAATGCAATTAGTCCCCAGTTTACAGCACCAACAATTATAAGTATTAAAGCTAGTTTATCCATTGTATTCCTCCTTATATTTTGTATAATTAATATCTCCAATTAAATTAATCTTATTCAAATATAATATTAAAAGTTTCAACCCTAAATCCTCTATATTAAGGGATTTTTCTTTTATTAAAGAGGTAAATATAGTATAATATTGTTATTATAATTATGAGGTGAGAAATGCTTTATATAATGGTTGTTTTTTCAATTATAGGTGGAATAGACAAGATATTAAATAATAGATTTGGCTTAGGTGAGAAATTTGACGAGGGATTTAAAGGATTAGGTGGACTGGCTTTAACAGTAATTGGAATATATAGCATGTCCCCTATTATTGCAAAAAGTTTGACACCTATACTATATCCACTAGCTAATTTAGTTGGTACGGATCCATCTGTATTCATAGGTAGTTTGTTAGCTCCAGATTTAGGAGGCTATCCAACAAGTATGGGAATAGCTAACACAAGGGCTATTGGGAATTTTAATGGTGCAATATTATCATCAATGCTAGGAACTACAATATCATTTACAATTCCAGTGGCAGTAGGATTAATATCTAAGGAAGATTTTAGTTATTTTGCTAAGGGCGTGTTAGCAGGTATAATGACAATACCTTTGGGAATGGTAGTAGGTGGTATTATGATGGATATAAGTTTCATAGGAATAATGACTAGTTTAATACCAGTGGTAATGTTTTCCATACTAGTAATCTTCGGGTTGATTAAGTCATCAGATAGTATGATTAAAGTATTTAATGTACTAGGTAAGATTATTATAAGCATAAGTACATTGGGATTAATTATGAGCATTGTTAATTTTATGTCAGGAATAGAAATATTTGAGGGTATGATCCCATTAGAAGAAGGATCTATATTAATAGTTAAGATAGGTATTATCCTTTCAGGAGCTTATCCAATGTTTTATTTTTTATCAAGAAAGCTGCATAAATATTTATCTAGAATTGGGGAAAAAACAGAACTTGATCAATATTCTATACTCGGAATCTTTTCTTCTTTAGCAAACTGTATACCTATGCTAGGAATTTATGATAAAATGAATGAAAAGGGAAAGATATTAAATGCTGCTTTTGCAGTATCTGGTGCATTTGCTTTTGGTGGGCAGCTAGGATATATATCATCAGTTTCACCAGATGCAGTTAATCCATTTATAGTGAGTAAACTTGTAGCAGGAATTTCTGCTATTTTTGTAGCAATTTTGTTAATAAAGTTAGAAAAGCCTAAGGAGGTTAAGTTAAATGATAAATGAAAGAGTAAAGAGATTAAGAGATTTGATGAGAGAAAGAGGCATAGATGCATATATAGTAAATACTTCTGATCCTCATCAATCTGAATATGTGGCAGATCATTACAAAGGAAGAGTGTGGATATCGGGATTTACAGGTTCAGCTGGTACTGCGGTAATTACTCAAGATGAAGCAATTCTATGGACAGATGGTAGGTATTTTATTCAAGCTGAAAAGGAATTAGCAGCTAGTGAATATAAATTATTTAAAATCGCAATTCCAGGATTTCCAACTTATACTGAATGGTTGAAGTCTAATCTAAAGGATGGAAATAATATAGGATTTGATGGTAAGGTATTTGCTCAGTCTTCAGTAGAAAATCTTGAAAAAGAATTTAAAGGAAAGAAGATAGGCTTTATAGATGAGTTTGATTTAGTTGGAGAAGTATGGGAAGATAGACCAAAGTTATCAACAGAAAAAGCTTTCATTCATGAACTCAAATACACTGGAAAAACTACTAAAGAAAAGATAGCTAAAGTAAGAGAAGAAATGAAAAAGCATGATGTAAGATATTTTATTCTAGGCAGCTTAGATGATATTGCTTGGTTATATAACATAAGAGGATATGATGTATCAAACAATCCTGTTGTTATTTCCTATGCTTTGATTTCAATGGATAAGGCATATTTATTTACAGATAAAGTAAAGATAAATGAAGAGGTAGAAGGTTTCCTACGTGAAAATGGAGTAGAGCTAGGTGAATATGAAGAAATAATAGATTGCATAAAAGCAGTGGATAAAAATTCGAGAATATATATAGATAAAGATCGAACTAATAGATGGCTATATAAAGCAATTCCAACAGAATGTAAGATAATTAATGGTACGAATATAACTACAAAATTAAAAGCAATAAAAAATTCTACTGAAATTGAAAACCAAAGAAATGCCTATATTAAGGATGGAGTTGCATTGGTGAAATTCCTTCATTGGCTAGATAAATCAGTAGGGAATATTAGCATAACAGAGATGTCAGCTCAAGAAAGACTTCTAGAGTTTAGAAAAGAGCAAGATGGATTTATAGAACCAAGCTTTGGGACTATATCTGCATATAAAGGAAATGCAGCTATGATGCATTATTCAGCTAGTGAATCTTCTAATGCAGAAATTAAAAAAGAGGGTCTATACTTGGTTGATTCAGGAGGACAGTATTTTGATGGAACAACTGATATTACTAGAACCGTAGCTATGGGTCCTATAACAGAAGAAGAGAAGAAGGATTTTACTCTGACACTAAAGGGTCATATTAATTTAAGTAATGCAAGATTCCTTTATGGTGCTACAGGACATAGCCTTGATGTATTGGCAAGATATCCATTATGGCAAGAAGGAATAGACTACAAATGTGGTACTGGTCACGGCATAGGATTTTTATTGAATGTGCACGAAGGTCCACATAGAATTGCAACTGTAGTAAATTCTGTAGTATTAGAAAAAGGCATGATAGTAAGTATAGAACCAGGGGTATATAAAGCAGGTAGCCATGGAATAAGAATAGAAAATATAGTAGTAGTAGAGGAAGATATAAAAACTGATTCAGGTCAATTCATGAAGTTTGAAACCTTGTCCTTTGTCCCTATAGATATAGAGGCTATTGATGCAGATTTACTGTTGAATAGAGAAAGACAATGGATAAACGATTATCATAAAGAAGTATATAATAAACTCTCACCATATTTAAATGATGAAGAGAAATTATGGCTAAAAGAAGAAACAAGAAGTATATAGGAAAGTAGGAGTGATTAAATGAACCCAACAAAAGTAGGAGAGGGAATTTTTAAGTTATCAGTTAATGTAGAAGACATATTATTTGAGGGATTATGGGAAATGCCAGATGGAGTTGCAATAAACTCTTACATTATAAAAGGTGAAAAAACTGC
>CAZIII010000152.1:4004-5582 GCA_964539425.1 uncultured Tissierellaceae bacterium
TCCTTTGGAAAAGCTACAGAATTAAATTATGATGATATGCTAAATGATGAGGAAATAGATTTCTATGAAAAGGAAGCAGTAAGATACTATGCAAATATTGTAGCAGCATTTTCTAATCCTGTAAAAAAAGCTATAGAAAAATGCTCTACATTGCCTATTAAAATTATAGCTCCGGGACATGGTATTGTCTGGAGAAAAAATCCAAACAAAATAATTGAAGATTATTGCAGATATGCTTCATATCAAAATGGGCCTGCAAAAGAAGAAATAACACTTATTTGGGGATCCATGTATGGAATGACAGAAAAAGCAGTAAAGCATGCAATTAAGGTATTAGAAGGAGAAAATATAAAAGTACATGTGCATAATGTCCCAGAGACATCTTGGGGAACAGTATTAGCATCAGCTTGGACATCAACAGGAATAATACTTGCTATGCCAACCTACGAATATAAAATGTTTCCACCAATGGCAGCTGTATTGGAAGAATTAGGGAATAAGAAGGTCTATGGAAGAAAAGCATTTAGACTTGGATCCTACGGATGGTCTGGTGGAGCACAAAAACATTTAGATAGAATAATAACAGAGTGCAAGATGAATTGGGATTTCATAGAAGCAGTGGAGTTTAAGGGAAATCCAAGAGAAGAGGATTTTAAATTAATAGAAGATAGAGTTAAGGAATTAGTAGGTAAAGTAAGAGAAGCAGTAGTAGAAGGCTTGTCATCAAAAGCCTAGTGAAGGATTTTATTAATGATTAAATGCGATGCTAACAATTAGTATCGCATTTTTCATAACTAATACTCCATATATTTGATATAATATAAATATGGTATATATTATAATTGGCGTAAGCCTAAAGGGTGATTAAATGTTCAATATAGAAGAAGAGTTAAAAAAGCTTCCTGACAAACCAGGAGTTTATATAATGAAGGATAAAAATGATGAGATAATTTATGTTGGTAAAGCCATATCATTAAAAAAGAGGGTGCGACAGTATTTTCAATCTGTGAAAAACACTCATCCTAAAGTCAGTGCTATGGTTAAAAACATAGTGGAATTTGAATATATAATAGTAGACAATGAAATAGAGGCTTTAATACTTGAAGCTAATTTAATAAAGAAACATAAGCCAAAATATAATATTTTATTAAGGGATGACAAACAGTATCCTTATATAAAAGTGACTACAAATGAGAAATATCCTAGAGTTATGAAAACTAGACAGATAATAAAAGATGGAGCTAGATATTTCGGACCCTATCCAAGTGTATATGCAGTAAATGACGCCATAGAGATTATTAGAAATCTATATCCCCTAAGAACATGCAATCGTAATCTAGAAAAGGATGTTGGTAAAACTAGACCATGCCTAAACTTTTATATAGGTAGATGTTTAGGTCCTTGCCAAGGTAATGTAGATGAATCAAAGTATATGGAGATGATTGATGAGATACTTTTGTTTTTAAATGGCAAGGAGGATAAATTAGCAGATATAATAGAGAGTAAAATGAAGGAATCCTCTAAAAATCTTGATTTTGAATTAGCAGCTAAATATAGAGATCAGATTAATTCCTTAAA
>CAZIII010000153.1:0-5487 GCA_964539425.1 uncultured Tissierellaceae bacterium
CAAGTATGGCAAATGCTCCTCCCAGACCTGCTAGGCCTCCAGCTATTACCATTGTTATTATAATATTTGTTTTTCCCTTCATCCCAGCATATTCACTAGCAAACTTATTAAATCCTGTTGCTTTTAATTCATATCCAAAAGTGGTTTTTTGTAAAACAATATACAAAATGAATCCAATAATTATAGCAAATATAATTCCTAGATTTACATTGGAGCCAACAACACCCAGAGAAGGAATTTGAACACTTGCTGGCAAATAGTTGGTTCTAGTCATAGTAGAATTATACATAATTGAATTCCCCTGAACAAACATATCGACTAAATACATACCAATGTAGTTGAACATAATTGATGTAATTACTTCATTTACATTTAGAAAGGCTTTGAAAAAACCAGGTATGAAGCCCCAAAGCATTCCTCCCAGCATTCCGGCTAAAATAGCTACTATCCAATGTAAACCATTAGGTAAGTCCCACATAAAACCTACATATAGGGCAAAAAACATCCCCATTGTATATTGTCCTGAAGCACCTATATTAAATAAGCCCATTTTAAATGCAAAACCAACTGCTAAACCTGTCATTAATATTGGAGTTGCATAATAAAAAACATCACCTATTCGATTAAATCCTCCTAAGAGTATAAACTGAAACCCAGCTAAAGCATTTCCTGGTATTGCAACTAGCATAACAAAAAAACCAAAAATTAGCCCAAGGAAAATCGCCATTAGTGCAGATGTTAAGGAAGAAAATCCAACGCTGTGTGTTATATTTTTTAGATTAAATTTATTTTTATTAATTGAATTGTTTTTATCCTGCATCGTTAATCTCCTTTACGGTATCGCGTTTTGCTCCTGACATGTAAAGTCCAAGCTCTTGTACAGTAGTTGTCTTTGGATCAAGTTCTCCTACAATTTCCCCTTCATATATAACCAAAATACGATCAGATACATTCATTACTTCATCCAACTCCAGAGACACTAAAAATACTGCCTTGCCTGCATCTCTTCTCGCTACAAGTTGTTTGTGGACATATTCTATAGCCCCTACATCTAGACCCCTTGTAGGCTGTACAGCCACTAGCAATTCGTGTTCCTTATCAATTTCCCTTGCAATAATTGCTTTTTGTTGATTTCCACCAGACATGCTTCTTGCTATAGTAACTGGTCCTTGACCAGATCTAATGTCAAATTTTTCTATAAGATTCTCTGCATATTTTCTAACCGCATCAAATTTAATAAATCCATTTCTCTGAAATTCAGGTTGCCAATATTTCTGAAGTATTAAATTTTCTTCTAATTTATAATCTAGAACAAGACCATGCTTGTGTCTATCCTCTGGAATGTGGCTCATACCCAATATGGAACGCCTTCTAATTGGTGCTTTACTTATATCATTACCACATAAGGTAATATTGCCTGAACTGACTTTATCTAGTCCTGTCAGGGCACTAACAAATTCTGTTTGTCCATTGCCATCAATTCCTGCTAGGCATACAATCTCACCTGCTCTAACTTCAAAAGAGACATTTTTGACTGCATTATTTTTGTGAATTTTAGATGCAACAGTAAGGTTATTTACAGAAAGAACAACTTCACCAGTTGATATTTCTTTCTTGTCTACACTAAAGTTGATATCTCTACCTACCATCATCTTTGAAAGCTCTTCTTTAGATGAATCTTTAACATCTACAGTTCCTATAAATTTACCCTTCCGTAGAACTGTACATCTATCTGCAACATCCATGATTTCATTAAGTTTATGCGTAATGAAAAGAATTGATTTACCTTCATTGGCGAATTCCTTCATAATCTGTAAAAGTTCCTTAATCTCCTGAGGAGTAAGTACAGCAGTAGGCTCATCAAAAATCAAAATTTCATTATCTCTATAAAGCATTTTTAGAATTTCAACTCTTTGTTGCATCCCTACTGAAATGTTTTCAATATGGGCATCTGGATTTACTTTGAGTCCATATCTCTCACTTAGCTCAAGTACCTTCTTCCTAGCTTCTTTCTTTTCAAGGAAGCCTAAGGTATTAGGTTCTACACCAAGAATAATATTTTCAAGGACAGTAAAAATCTCTACTAGTTTAAAATGCTGATGAACCATTCCAATTCCCAATGCATTAGCATCATTAGGATTGTTGATCTTTACTAGCTCTCCGTTCTTCCTTATCTCTCCTTTTTCTGGTTGATAAAGTCCGAAGAGTACACTCATCAGGGTGGATTTTCCTGCACCATTTTCTCCTAGTAGGGCATGTATTTCTCCCTTTTTCAATTTTAAGGTAATATCATCGTTAGCAATAATACCTGGAAACTCTTTCGTAATATTAAGCATTTCAACAATATAATTTTCCACATTAACCTCTTCTTATTATTTTTATTTTTTTCTCACTATACAACTAAACTAATATATAATTTTTCAGTATGAAAATGGAGGAAAGTTTTAGCCTTCCCCCATTGTATGATTTTTACTTGCATAAGGTTGAGACCAATATTGCAGGTAATTAAATTTGTCTAACTATCTTGTTGTAACTGAAACTTTTTTAAGATTTAATGAACTTACAAGTTCTTCAGCAGTAGCATATCCTGAAGCATCTTCAACATCTATTGATCTGATAGGTTTAATGCTGCCACTAGCAAGTCTTGCAAATACTTCATCATATGCTTCCTTGTTAAAGGAATTAAATCTATCAAATGCATCTGCCTTGTCGTCTCCTATTACTACAGTTGGAAGACCTACACCATCATTAGCTGCGTTGAAATATGTTGTTTTTCCACCAAAAGTATCCCAGCTATTAGTTTTGTAAATAGATTCAAGTACTGATATTACAGAAGCTGCAAGACCCTTTGTAGCAGATGTCATAACAGTTTCACTATCGTATCTTTGGTCTACGTCAACACCAATAACTTTTGCTTCTGCTTCACTAGCTGCTGACATTACAGATTTACCAACGGAACCACCACATGCAAATATTACTTCTACACCTTCTTGGTACATGGTCTTTGCAGTTGCTTTATTTGTATCAGTTTCTTCGAAGTTACCAGTATAATGATAAGTAGTCTTTATTGCTCCATCAGCTAATCCTAATTCTTCAGCTGCATCTTCAGCTCCTTGAAGATATCCATAGCCAAATGCCTGAACAGCAGGAACTGCCATACCACCCATGAATCCAAGGTTAGTCAATCCATCCTTAACTGCTGCATATCCAGCAAGATAGCCTGATTCTTCTTCGGAATACAATATTGATGCAACATTTTTTTCAGTTACGAATGTTGAATAATCTGCTGTATGAGGTGTTCCATCAAGAAGTATGAACTTAACTTCTGGGTACTTTGTTTGTGCTTCATAAATTGGAACCTCAAATAAAAATCCTGGTGTAACAATAACTTTTGCTCCACCTGTTACTGCAAGCTCTATAGCTGCTAAATACTCAGCATCAGAAGCTCCTTCTGGTTTAATATAATTATGAGCAATTTTTTCAGCCTTAGCAAACTCAACTACACCTTCCCATGAACCTTGGTTGAATGATTTGTCATCAATATTACCTTTGTCAGTAATAAGTACAATTTCAGCACTTTTACTACTACATCCTGCTAAGCTCACAGCTACCAACATAATTGCCAAAGCAATGGTTAGTATTTTTTTCATTTAATGACCCCCCTTAATTAATTGGTTTTACTACTGTCTTTGACTTAATTATAACCTTTACATTTAAAAATTACAACTATTATATTGAATAATTGATTTTGGTATAGCTATATTTTTTGTATAAATTATACAAAGGAATATTAGCTATGTGCTGATAAAGGTGTCACAATTAAAAAACTCCAAGTTTCCTTGGAGTTTAATATTAGCAAGGATCAGCTTCTCCTACATCATATCCAGCTTTTGCTAATGCTCTAATAGCATCATTTAATTTTGCCTCGTTTATCATTACTATAGGTCCAGTACATCCCATTCCGGATTCAGCATAGATACCTGCTTTCCATAGAGCTTGAACTGCATCTTCAAGTTCCATTATATCTATCCCATTTATAGTACCTGTTACAGTTTCTTTTTCTGGTGCAACTACAGTTTCTTCTTCTTTTGCTTCTGTCTTCTTAGTATCCTTTGTAAGACCTTTTAATATATCCTTAAGTCCTGCTTTGTTTGCTAACTCAAATTCTTCTTTAGCAATCTTAGCTACATTTCCTCTAACTAATGAAGCTGCATATCCAAGGGCATTTGCTACTACTGGAGTACCAGATGCTCTAGAAAGAATAAGGATTGTTCTATTATAATCTTCTCCAATACCAGGTCCATACCCAAATCCTTGTGATTCATAGGATCCACCTGTTGTATAAGATGAAAATACTTTCATTAAAATATTACCTGTTAAAGTATCATTGATCATTACATCTGGTGTACCTGTTAAAAGATCATTACCTCTCATAACATTACCACCATCTGCTCTACCTGATTCTGTAAAATTAATTGGGTAACCTTTAGATGCTAATTCTTTAAATGCTCTTTCAACTTGTCTTGCACCATCTACATTTAAAATACCTACAGTTGGATTAGCAACACCCATAGCTTTAGCAGCTATAATACCATAGATACCATTCTTAACCATAGCTTCAACTCTATGAGGAGAGGAAGTTCCAGTAGTGGTAGCTAAGAACATTTCTTTTCCATTACCTGGTGTTACAACTCTACCTACAGTAGATACTCCTATTGGGAAATTATAATGCATAGTAACACAAGCACCAATTTCTCCACTATCAAGTAATTCTTCAAGTTTTTTATGTTGTGCATCTTCGCCTTCTACATTATATTGAGTAAGTTTTGAATCTACTTTTGGTCCTATCAAAACTACTTCTATGCTATTGTCTCTAGCTTGAGCAAGTTCTGCTCCTTTAACAATATTATCAATACCAAGTTCGCTTCCAGCAACAGTAACTCCAACTCTTACTTTTTCACCAAATTGGCCAGTTTGCATAGCATCGGCAATATCGTTAAAAACCTTACCAATCATGCCTTTTATATTATTATCAGTCATATTATCACCTCTAACCTTGAAGTAGATGAGAAGCAAAATCTCTCATAGCTTCAGCTACAAGGCCTCTAACTTCTTCCTCTGATACACCCTTGCCACCATCTAACTTTCCAGTATTTTTTTCCATAACTATTGATGCACCGTCAAATAAGTTAGTCATTCTACCTAAGAATAAAGAACCTTTACCAACAATCATAGCTCTATTAATATTTCCTGCTAACATCTCTTCTCTAGCAAATCCAACATATGGTGCTCCTGAAGGAATATGTCCTTGAGTTGGTGCCCAACCTTCCATACCATGTTTCTCTATAAAAGCATTTATTTCTGATTTATCTAAATCGCCTCTTTTTACTCCTATTGCTGCTATCATTTTATAGTTAGCTGTTGGAACATCTCCAGCTCCTGCTGGTTTTGTAACATCTGGATTTTGCATTTCTACTGAGTATTTAT
>CAZIII010000154.1:0-5480 GCA_964539425.1 uncultured Tissierellaceae bacterium
CTTAGAGTACCACATGATTTTTCTGTGTCTATTCTTTTGATTTGGATTTCTCCAATAGTTTTGTCCTTATAGCATATTGCAAAGAAAACTCTACTTATATCTAAAACTTTATTTTGATAATATCTATCTACATTCTCTTTATCATATGTATAAGTATCATAGGTCATGGCAGGGTCAGCAACATATTCTTCATAGAACGAATGACACCTTTCTATTGTATATGGCATTAAAACAACCTTTTCTCCCTGTAATATCAACATAATCACCTCATTCCTCTGGGTTCTACTTGAATTCTATACTTATCATTTATCTCCTCTTAAAATTACTATAAAATCTATTAAATCTACAGCTTGATAAACGATTAGAAATAAATATTGCTAGCTTATCCTCTTAACAGATTGAAAATCCTTATGTTTAGGTTTTAAGAAATATAATAAGTCCCTATAATCTATAAGTAAACTATAAATCCATACTTAATCTAATCATGTCTCTACAGGTAATGCCATTCTCCACAATTTCTCCCTCATAATGTCTCGTGAAAAAATCCTTATCCACACCCGTTATACGAAATCCACATTTCTGATATAACCCCAATTGGTGTAAACTTGAATTCCCTGTACCTATTTCTAAAGTCTTTATCCCTTCTCCTCTAGCTACAGATATTGCATGGAAAATCAACTTTCTGCCAATCCCCTTTCCTTGCATACTTTCTCTTACTGCAATATTCACAATCTCCATAGTATTTGGTCTAGTCTTTATTAATATATAAATTCCAACTATTTCATCTGCTTTACATACAAAACAAATCCCTCTGTGTAAATAATCTTCTACAACATTTCTAGATGGATCAGCTAATAATAATAGTTCAAAGGTCATAGCATCTATATCATCTAGTCTACAAATATTGTATTTCAATTCGTCTACTTTCATTGGCTTAATTTCTCCTACATTAAATTATTCTTTTGATACATCCTCAGAATTTAGGTATATTACCCTTTTAGTATAATAGGATAATATGAATATTTTATATTTATTTTCATCCAAAAATAATATTGACTTATTCTACTTTTTTTTCTTTTGACCTTCTAAATCATAATAGACCGTTCTTGATACTACAAAACTATTTTTTCTTGCAAACTCTCTGTTAAAATATTCAAAATATACTCCAGGAGAAATCAGCCCTTGAACTTTCACTAAGTCTATTCCCGCTTGACCAACTATGGTATCTGCTAGAAGAACGCAATTTGTATGCATAACAAAATAGGTTTTAAAAGGACCTTTTTTGAATTTGTAAAACTTTCCCTTAAGCTTTTTATATAATATACTAGAGTAATCTTTATGGTGATTTAGTGGAGTTATGCCCTGTTCCTCATCTATTCTAGATTTAGGCTTCCATTCATATAAATCTTTATGAACTTCTCTTATTTTTTCTCTGACCCTAAGTCTTTGCTCCTCTGTAAGTCTAAGTCCAAAACCAAAAATAGTCTTTCCTAGTTGAGACTGACAAAAGGCTATATATTCTTCCTTATGGTCAATTTCTATTAAAACGCCCTCTGCTATGGCACCACCAAATTTAAATGTAGTTTCGTCATAGCAGCCATAGGTCATAATCTTCCCCTCAAACCAAATATCAACATGCCCAAAGGCGTATGTTCCTTTTTCTCCCACATGGATGAAAACCTCTAAATCGCAAGGAGTATTTCCTTTGGAAGAAACTAAATCCTCTTGGCTTAACTCCTCCATTTCAAAGGCTTTATTTATCTCCATTAAAATCTTATGGGGAATAAGAGCTACCATGAAAACAGGAAGGCTTATTCTAAACCTTCTTTTAAAAGAGTTCTTTATTTCCAAGGGTAATCCTTCTAATAATCCATCTACAAGGAAGGTGATTCCATAAAATATAAAAAATATTCCTATTAGATTTGAAAGAGGCAAAAGATAAGATAAAGGCTTAGTGACCATCATTATTCCCAAAATAACCAAAGAAATTGCGCCTACTATATTAAACAACCTTCCTGGAACTTGATTCTTCTTATATTGTAAATAAATTAAAAATCTAACAATGCCACTGAAGAAAGCATAAATTCCAAAAGTTATAGGAAGGATTGAAATCACCTTTTCAGGATTAAAGTAAATAATTGAAGCCATTACTAAATTAGCTACAAATCCAAATACTCTTGCTATTGAGGTAAGTCGTTTTTTCCTAAGAGGTGAAAAACCTATAAGCTGAAAAATTGCTACGATAGTAAAAAGTACCACTAATAGGTTGAAGAGTCCTTTTACTGCAAAAATAAGGGGACCTTTTTGAGTTAAAAATAAGATCCCTAGCCCTAAATATAGAAATCCTGAAATAATCATGGAAGAAACATCAATATGCTTTATTTTTAAATACTTAATGTCCATACATTCTCACCTTTTATTTAAATATTGGATAATCTTTTCTATATTATACCATAGGTTCCAATGGACAATTCTATATTAAGTTATAATAAATATTTATGAAATTCAAATGTTTTACATCCTAAAATAAATTTCTCCACACTTTCACAAGTATATTCTTACTCTCTTTAATTTAACTAAAATTATATTTATCGTTATTTATGATTTCCTCTATAATTCCAGGCAATTGTTCTTCTTTATATTGATGAGTGTAAAGCTTATTTCTTGTCAATAATTCTGAATCATTTTCAAATTCCTCTAGAAGTCTCAGACTTCGTTCACCCATTTGTTCCTCTTCTATCCTCAATCTATCCCTAAATATGATAGTATCCTTATCCGCCAGTAGCACAACATAAACCATTCTTATTTCTCTATTACATAACTCTTGTGAAAACCAATTTACTTCTTTGGGAAATGCTACATAGTCAATTACTACATTATACTCATAGTCTAATAAATTCTTGGTTAAACTTAAAATATTCTTCCAAGTCAAATCTAAGGTATCCTTATCTAGCCATGGTTTACCTCTTCCATTTACTGTAATATGACTAACATCATCTCCAGAAATATATGCACTTCTATCTAATCTTTGAACGAGCTTTTTAGATGTCGTTGACTTTCCAACACCAGCAGGTCCTGAGATTATATATACTGTATTTTTCATTTTGCCTCCCAATTTAAATATATCTATATTCTCTCTCCTCTCAATAAACTCATAACTCGTATCATAATCTTTATTAGCATTGCCCATCTAGTAGAGTTTTTCTTACGGTTAAGGGATGCGGTATAGCAATTTTCTATATTTGAGTATTACTGAGGTCTTTACTCTTTAATACAAGATTAACTATTTTCGCATCCCATAAAGGTATTTTACTCATTTCCTCATTTTCATAATATTAATAAGTATACATTACCCCCGAATTTATTTAACACTAGTATTAATAATTTCTAAAAGTATATCAGGACCACCTTCAAATATCTCTCTAAAACATATCAAATCCTTATTATGACTATTATAGTAATCTACAATCGCAAAAAGTCCTGAAATAGCACCAAACTTGTCCCAATACCTTCCACTATTAGCTCTAGTTAATACTTCATCTTTACTATCTTGAGAATTATTTTTCATTTCATCAAGTAAGGTCAAATAAGCCTTTTCTTTTCTCTCTAGCATTTCCTTGGAGTACCAATTAATTGATAAAACATCTTTGTCAAAAGATAAGAAATGTGCGACACCTTCATTAAAAGTAATATAGCGTAAGTTTTCATAGATTGAATCTTTAGCACTAGGACTGCTATAGGTCTTATCTATATAGATATGGGCTATCTCATGAGTAATTAACTGCATAATGATTTCTGATATTTTGTCATCATCTTCAGAATATGAACATATCCTTTCTAAATCAAAAATTATGCATTTCTTTCCTTCTTTATCTTGTCTCACCATAGCATCATATGGATTTGGCGCACCAACTATAATATATACAGCCACATCTTCTGACAAATCGTTATAATTTCCAAAAAATTGATTCCATAATTGTACATTTAATGGTTTGAAGTTTTCTAATGATTTTAATAACATTTTATAAACATTTTTGAGTCTGTGGTAATTCTCTTTGGACGGTTCCTCATATACATGTCTTCCAGGAACTATCGCTTTAAATATCCAATGGTCTATTGCGCTGATTATAGATTTATCCGAAAAATATTGTTCAATTATCTCTGTATTTAAATTCATCTTATTATACCTCCATAGTTAAAAGTTTTACCTAATATCCTAGTGTTTTTTACAGCTCTGAACTAGACCCTAAAGGAATACCAATTGGTAGTCCACATACCCTAGGATTACACCCCTTCAAGTAGCAAGCAACCTGAATCCTTATATCCTTGCTTCCTATAAAAAAATTGTGCTTGTTCATTCGAAAGAGCTGAAGTCATAACTAGTATATATTTCAGTGGTTTTTGAACTACTATATCCTAGTTGCTCTTAGATATATCTAATGTCAGTTCCAGATTCTAGTAGATGTGTAGCAAAAGAATGTCTTGGTATATGAACTAATCCTTCAATATACTATTCTACAAAACTTCCTAAATTCCTTCTTTTTCCATATATTATTTTTATATGTAAAAACAAGGTAGACAGCTCTTGCTATCTACCTTGTTTCATCTGGGACAAGACTCATGTCCCTCTGTCCCTATATTCTTTCTAATCTTATTCCTGTCATTTGTCCATTTAAATCTTGTTTCTCTAAGTCTTCTTCTGTTACTCTTTCTATTGATTTAGCTAGAGTCTCAGATTTGATAAATTCCTTATACTCATCTAAAGCTGCCTTTATCTCATCACTACCGTCATAGAATATATTGATATTATCTAGGACTTCGTATCCGTTACTCTTTCTCATTTGTTGTATCTTGGATACAAACTCTCTTGCATATCCTTCATTAATCAGTTCAAGAGTCAAAGTTGTATCTAGGATTACAAATAGGTTGTTTTCCATAGCTACATCAAAGCCTTCCTTAGATGATATAGTAACTAGTACATAGTCTTTTTCTATTTCTATATCTTCTCCATCTAAGTTTAGTACTAGCTTCTCACCTGAGTCTAGTTTATCTACTGTTTCATGGGCATCTAGTTCATTTAGAGCTTTTCCAAATGATTTAATCTTTCCTCCAAGTATTGAACCTGCTACTTTGAAGTTTGGTTTTAAGGAGTAGTTCATAAATTGGGATAGATCATTTTCAAATACTACTTCCTTCACATTAAGTTCTTCCATTATTAGTGGTACTAGATCCTTTATTTGATCTTCGTATTTACCATCTATTACTACTTCTTTAAGTGGTTGACGAACCTTTATCCTCACTGATTCTCGAGATGCACGCCCAAGTCCTACCAAGTTCCTTACTAAATCCATTTTTTCTTCTAATTCTACTGATATTAGGTCAAGATTAGCATCTGGATAGTATTCTAAATGTACTGATTCAGATTCTGTCAGATTTTGATATATTTCCTCGGAAATAAATGGTACAAATGGTGCTATCAT
>CAZIII010000155.1:0-5461 GCA_964539425.1 uncultured Tissierellaceae bacterium
ACATCGATTTCTCCCTCCTCTCTCTACTGCAAGAGTACTTCTATACTATCCCTATTAAGGGGGTATAACACTAGATTATTATACATTATAAATAAAAATATTACAACTAGTATTTAACCTGGCGGCCATAACAATGTCCTTTCACCTAAAATATGAAAATGTAAATGGTCTACAGTCTGTCCTCCATCTATACCACAATTGTTAACTATTCTATACCCTGAGTCTAGCCTTTTATCTTTAGCTATTCTAGCAGCAACCAATAAAATATGCCCTAAAAGTTCTTTATTATTATCATCAGTATGAGCCATAGACTTTATATGTTCCCTAGGGATTACAAGATAGTGAACTGGAGCCTGTGGATTAATATCTTCAAAGGCTATAACTTTTTCATCTTCGTATATTAAGCTACTAGGTATATCACCGTTAATTATATTGCAAAATAAACAATTAGTCAATGAAATCACCTCCTGTTAGATACTATTTATATTATACTACAGTTATTCTAAATTTTCACTTAAATAATCATTTCACCAACTAAAAATTCACCTTCTGTAGAATTAATTTTTATATTAACTATTTTTCCAATATTATCTACATTTAATTTAGACTTTACCCTAATATAATTAGTTGTATATCCCTCTATAATACCATCTTCATTCTTACTTTCCTCTTCAAATAAAACAGAAAAACTAGAATTAATAAATCCCTTATTAAACTTTAGCATTAATTCATCACCTAAGGCGATTAATTTTTCAGATCGAACATTTTTAATATTGCCATCTACTTGATCTTTAGATTTAGCTGCTGGAGTTCCCCTTCTTGGAGAATACTTAAATACATGAATCCTAGAAAAACCTATTTCCTTAACAAATTCATATGTTTCATTAAATTCTTCTTCAGTTTCTCCAGGAAATCCAACTATGATATCAGTTGTAATTCCAGCGTTAGGCATATATTCTCTTATAAGTTTTACTATATTTTTATACTCACTACTTGTATATTTTCTGTTCATCCTTTTTAAAACTGTATCAGAACCTGATTGTAATGAAAGATGAAAATGATCACATACTTTACCAGTTCCAATAATGGATTTCATAAACTCAGGATCAATTAAAGTAGGTTCTAGTGAACTTAGTCGAATTCTCTCAATTCCATCTATATTGGATACTTTATCTATTACTGTAGTTAAAGGAATATTGTTCATGTCCCTACCATAAGAAGCTACATGGATTCCTGTTAAAACTATTTCCTTGAATCCTGCTTTACCTAATTTTGTTGATTCCATAATTACATCGCTTACTTCTCTACTTCTTATTGGTCCTCTAGCATAAGGAATTATACAATATGAACAAAATTGATTACATCCATCTTGTATCTTTATATAAGCTCTAGTTTTAGATTTTATATCATCAATATTAATAGTTTCAAACTCTTTCTCAGTTTTTACATTTCTAACTATATTAATTTTCTCGTTTTTTTCCTTGGCAATCTTGCATAATTCTAAGATTCTATTTCTATCTGTAGTCCCTATTACTACATCTACACCTTCTATTTCAGCTACTTCCTCTGGTGATACCTGAGAATAACAGCCCACAACTGCAATAATAGAATCTTCATTTAATTTTTTAGCTCTACGTATAAATTGTCTAGATTTTCTATCTGATAAATTTGTAACTGTACAAGTATTTATTACATAAATATCTGCGATAACATCATCATTAACTATAGTATAGCCACCTTTTTCAAAAATCTCTTCCATAGCTTCAGTTTCATATTGATTTACTTTACATCCTAATGTATGAAAAGCTACTGTGTTCATTAAATCACTCCTAAATCTTCAAGTTCATAAAGTACAATTGTGGCTGCTACAATTCCTGCAGTTTCTGTCCTAAGTATTCTTGGCCCTAAAGTTATAATCTCTCCACCTATTAATTTTAATTTTTCTATCTCATCAGGTTCAAATCCACCCTCAGGTCCTATTATAATGTGAATCTTACCATCCTCAACTCTCTTTAGTTTGGATCTCATAGTATTTGCTTTTTCATCCTCATATGGAACGATAATGTTTTTTTCATTCTTTAGTAAGTCTAAAAGTTCGTTAAAAGAAATTATACTTTGTACCTTGGGCAAAATATCCCTTTTACTTTGTTTTGCCGCTTCTTCTGCTATACCGTTCCATCTGGCAACTTTAGATTGCTCTTTTTTAATATCATTAATTTTAACTATAGACCTAAAAGTTGATACAGGATAAAATTCCTTTACCCCAATTTCTGTACATTTTTGTATAATTGTATCCATTTTGCTACCCTTAGCAAGTCCTTGATAAAGTACTATGTCAACAGGAGACTCATGAGTTCCCTTTTCTTTATCAAGAATAATGGAAACTATTTTATCCTTTGATATGGATTCTACCTGACAAAGATAGGTAGTTCCCTCTGAAGATATTTCTATGTTTTCACCAATTTTTATTCTTACTACATCCTTGATATGCTTTACATCATTGCCGATAATCTCAATTGTTGAATCCATTACCTGTTCTTTTTTTACAAAAAATCTATGCATGGTTAACTCCTATGAAATATTAGTGGCTATAATACAAGCCCACTCGTTTTTCTTTATTATATCTAAAATTTTAAATTCATTTTCTAATAAAGCCTTTTCTACTAGTTCTATCTTGTCTATAATAATACCTGATGTAATGAATATTCCCCCATCATTCAGATATGATTTCAAATCCTTTGTCATTCCAGCAATTACCTCTGCTATAATGTTTGAGACTATTACATCTGCTTTTCCTTCTACTACATCTAAGAGATTCCCATTCTTTATCTCAACAATATCTTCTACATGGTTTAATACAATATTTTTATTAGATATATTTACGCATAACTCATCTAGGTCTACTCCAACCACTTTCTTAGCCCCTAATTTTGCTGCCACTATGCTAAGTATTCCACTACCACACCCAATATCATAAACAGTAACATCTTGTCTAAGATATTTCTCTAATGCCTCTGTACACATCATTGTAGTTTCATGGGTTCCAGTTCCAAATGCCATACCTGGATCTAATTCTATCATAATATCATCTTCTGCTAAGTCATAGGTTTCCCATGAAGGTTTAATTATGATATTCTCCCCAATTCTTATTGGTTTATAATATTTTTTCCATGATTCAGCCCAATCATTGTCATCTAAAACATTTATTGTAAGAATACCTTCAGCACTGCTCAATTCAGGATTACTATCAATTCTGTCTTTTATTTCTTTAATTATCCTATCTAAATCCTCTGATTCTGAAAAATATGCTTTAATCAATATTCCATCCAAGTCAGGATCAATAAGGCTTGAATCAATGAAATCCCAATCCCTCTTAGATTCCATTAAATCTATTACATCCTTTGGATCTTCAATAGCAAGACCAGTTGCCCCTACATCATATAAAATACCCGATACCACATCTTCTAATTCAGAAGTTGTTTTAATTTGAACTTCAGTCCAATTCATAATTACACATCCTTTATTAATATAAAGTAATTATACCCTAAGAATAATGTTAAAACTACAGTTTTAAAAAACAATCACCCAAAGAGTGATTGTTAATTAAAAGCATCCTTAACTTTCTCAAAGAATCCCTTTTTGTTTTCTTTGAAATTTTGTCCAGTTTCTTTTGCAAATTCTAATAATAACTGTTTCTGTTTATCAGTTAGTTTTTTTGGCACCTGGACTTCTAATGTGAAGAATAAATCACCGTTTCCACTACTCCTCAAATTAGGTACCCCTTTGCCCCTAAGCTTAAATTCTGTTCCCGTTTGAGTCCCTTCAGGAACATTATATTCAATTACCCCATCTAAAGTAGGTACCTCAATTACCGAACCTAAAGTTGCTTCTGTAAAGGAAATAGGTACTGTTAAATATATATTATTGCCAGAACGTTTGAATATTGGATCGTCTTGAACATTTATATAGATATACAAATCTCCACTTGGTCCTCCTTTTTCTCCCGCTCCTCCTTCTCCTCGCATGGATATGATTGAATCTGAATCCACTCCTGCTGGAACTTTTATCTTAATCTTTTTAGTCTTATTTTGCTTACCAGAACCATGGCAAGTAGTACATTTTTCTTTTATTATCTCGCCAGTTCCACTACAAACATCACATGTAGAAGTTCTAACAAATTGTCCAAAGGGAGACTGCTGTACATGTCTTACTTCCCCTCTACCATTACATGTGGTACATGTTTCCTTGCTAGTTCCTGACTTGGCTCCACTTCCACCGCATGAGTCACAATTTTCATTTCTTCTAATTTGAATTTCCTTTTCAACACCAAAAACTGCTTCTTTAAACTCTAGATTCATATTATATCTTAAGTCCCCACCTCTTACTGGACCATTTCTTCTAGACCCTCTGTTAAATCCTCCACCAAATACATCAAATAAATCTTCAAATATATCACCAAAGCCACCAAATCCTTGACCATATCCTCCTGATTGTGGATCAACACCTGCATGACCAAATCTATCATACTTAGATCTTTTATCAGTATCAGATAATATTTCATATGCTTCAGTTGCTTCTTTAAACTTTGCTTCAGCCTCTGCATTATCTGGATTTAAATCAGGATGGTATTTTTTTGCTAAGGATCTATATGCTTTCTTTATATCGCTCTCAGATGAATTTTTATTTATTCCTAGTACTTCATAATAATCCCTCTTTGACATCTTTTCACCAGCCTTTAAAATTGCTATAACAATTATACCAAATTTATGAGCTAAATCAAGTGATTTAGCTCATTATATTTTATACTATTCTTCATCTACTACTTCGTAATCTGCATCTACTACATCATCTTTAGCTTGAGAAGCACCGTCTCCCTCATTGCCTTGCGCATTTTGATCATACATTTTTTGTGATATTGCATAGAAAGCTTCGGTTAACTCTTCAGTTTTTGTTTTAATTTCTTCGTTATCTTCTCCTTCTAAGGCCTTTTTAAGTTCTTCTAATTTTCCTTCAACCTTAGATTTTTCATCTTCTGTTATTTTTCCTTCTAATTCTTTAAGAGTTTTTTCAGTTTGATAAACTAAAGAATCCCCATTGTTTCTTATTTCAATACCTTCTTTTTTCTTCTTATCTTCCTCTGCAAACTTCTCTGCTTCCTTTACCTTTCTTTCTATTTCGTCATCAGAAAGCTTAGTAGAAGCTGTAATAGTTATTCTTTGTTCTTTCCCTGTACCTAGGTCTTTAGCACTTACATTTACGATACCGTTAGCATCTATATCAAATGTTACCTCTATTTGTGGAATTCCTCTTTGTGCAGGTGGTAAGCCTGTTAATTGGAATCTACCTAAGGTTGTATTATCATTAGCCATTTGTCTTTCACCTTGAAGCACATGTATATCAACTGAAGTTTGATTATCAGCAGCTGTTGTAAATACTTGTGATTTCTTTGTAGGTATAGTTG
>CAZIII010000156.1:0-5407 GCA_964539425.1 uncultured Tissierellaceae bacterium
TAATTAAGAGTACTAAGGAGGAGAAGGACCATGCCCAGGTTATCGAAGATTAGGCTAACGGGATGTAAATATGAAGGATTTAAAAAGCAACATGAAAATTCCATATTTGATTTAACTAAAGATGAAGATGCAGATCATACGCTTTTTACCCTTTATAATGGTGGTGGAAAGGGTGTTATGATGCAGCTTATATTCCAAATCCTTCTTCCTGGTACTAAGTGGGGGAAAAATGATGGTAATAAGGTCATATCTATGTTTTATGATCAAAGAAATAATCTGAATCCATATACATTCCATGTTGCCTTGGAGTGGATACTTGATACTGTGCCAGAAAAAAGACTTATTACAGGCATAAGCATGAAGGCCACAAGGAAGAATACTGGGGATGAGGAAGAGGAAAAGACTGGACTATCTTTTTTTCTATACACTTATGAGCATAACAACAATAGCTATTTTAATATGGAAAACCTACCATTATATGATGAAAAAACAGGTGAGGGTATTGATTTAGACCAGTTTGAAAAGTTCATTGATGATAATAAAAGGGATTTTGTAAAATATAGTCAATCCAGTGTGAGAAGAAGTGATGGAGAATACTATAGATATTTAGAAACTAAGGGAATAAACCGGTCAGAGTGGCTCACCCTAAAGACTATAAATAAATCAGAGGGGGGAGTTGGTGATTATTTCAGTAAGGCTAGTGATAATAAGGCTATATTTGATAATGTAATAATTCCAGCTATTAGTGAAAATATTAGAAATTACGCCTCTGATGATGGAGATAATTTAATCAATATGTTTAAGAGTAATTTATCCATAACTAAAGACTTGCCCGTATTGATTAAACGAGAAGGATATTATAAGGAATTATTAGTAGAAATAAAGCCTATAATCCAGAATTCTGATAGTGGTTCAAGATTTATTGATCAGAAAAACAGAATAATTGATGAGGGCAACGATATTTATCATATTTTAAAAAATCAAGAGAATATAGTCGATGAAGAAATTGAAAAATGGGAAAGTGAAAATGAAAAGGCGAAAGTCGAGAAGAAAGAATTAAGCTATAAAAAAGATAATCTTTATTATAATAAGGAGAAAATGGAACTAGAAGACAAGTTAAGGGAATCAAAGGAACTTGCTAAAGTTGTTGAAGAAAAGACTAATGAAATAGAAGATAAGCAAGAAGAACTGTTATTGTATGAGATAAATGAATATTTATATGAGAAAAACAAAACTGAAGATAAATTAAAGAACATGATAAAAGAGAAGGAAAGACTTGTTGAAAGCTTGGATATTGTAGATATCAAAGAGAAAATAGATGAATTAGATGATGAAATAGATTTGGAATGGGATAGAACCAAGTCTATTTGGTCAAATACTCAAAATGAATATCAAGGATATATTAACTACACGAATCAAATAATAGAAGAAAATAAGAGTAGAAGAAAAATATATGAGACAAAGAAAGATGAACTACAAAATAAAATCAATATATTTCAATTAAAGAAGGATAATTTGGCTAAGACTAAGGAAGCTTTAGCTGAGAAATATGACTTCATGAGTCTAGCATTTCCAGAGCGGATAATTTCTGATTTAAACCTTGAAAGGGAAAATCTTGAAAAATCCCTAGAGGATTTATTAATTGACTATAATTCATATAAGGAAAAGACATTGAAATTAGCTGAGTCTATTAATATACTTGAATATGAACTAAAGGATAAAGAGGAAAAATCAAAGTTTTTAAAAGAAAAAATACTTGAGCAGGAAAAGTATGAATTGGAATTAGGACGAAGAATTTCCTCACAATTATTAGAGCCTTACGCTGGAGAATTACTTGACTATACTTGGTTTGCAAACAAACTTCGAGGACTGGAGATTTTAAGCGAGAAAAAAAGAGATAATCTAGAAGAGGTTCAAAGAGCTATTTGGGAGAAGAATATAGATAAATCATTAAATAGGGATGATTATTTTATCCCAAATAAAGATATTGCTTTAATTAAAGAAGAGATAGAAAAAATAGATATCCATGTGGAGACAGGTACTGAATATTTGAAAAATCTAGACAAGGATAAGAAGGATGAGCTATTAGAGTACTACCCAGGTTTTATATATTCATTAGTTATTGGGAATCAGAAAGAATGGGAATTGATAAAAAATAATATCAGGGAAGATATATTTTTAAATAATATGGTCCCTATTTATATTAGGTCTGAAATGGACAGAAAAAATGAAAATGGATTTAGGATAATAGAAGGCAGCTCTTCTTTATTGATAGAGGCTGATAATTATCTTAGCTGGAAAGACAATTTAGAAAGGGAATTTCAAAAGCTATCTCAAACAGGAAGTAGTATTAGGGATGATATTAAAAATATTGATGATTTAAAAGGGGAAATTAAATCTATTCAGAAAGGTGAGACTGCATATATTCTCAATGAGAAATTTAGAGAATTAGAAAGGAATATATTGGATATTACTGAAGGAATTAGAGTAAATAAGGAAGAAAAATTAAGTATAGATAGGAATATTATCGTAGCAGAATCAAAAATAAGTGAGAATGAGAAATTAAAGGAAGATATACTAAATTCGATTAAAGAATTAGAATCCTATATTATTGAGATTGAAGTTGTCGAAAGAGAAGAAAAAAATATATTAGATATTAGAAAAGACTTGGATGATATAATCAATAGGATTTCTAATATAGAAGAAGATAATGAAGGAATATTAGATAAACAGTATGCTAGCAGAACTAATTACAATAGATGGAAAGTCGGAGTTGATGCCTTACTAACGGATATAAAACTAGTAATCCATCATGCAAGCCTTGGATTTAAAGAGGATACTAATTATAGGAATGCTAATATCCCAAATTTCTCCATATCTGATGATGCAATAAAAGCTTTACTTAGGGAGAGAAAGGCTTTAGAGGAAGATATAAGGAGTAAAAATAGTAGTATTGCTGTATTGGATTCAAAAATAGAAGGATTGAATGAGAATATTAGTAAATCAATCAGTGATTTGAAAAGGAAAGCTAGCAATTGGGAGGAATATGAATATTTAGGCCTTAGTTTAGATGAAATATTTATGATAATAGATGAAATTGCTAAGAATATAAAAAGGCTTAAGAGAGAAAGAACCAGTGCAAAAACCTCATTTGACAATATCAGTGGACATATTGCCAATATGCAGAAGAGTATTGATGATATGCAAAACAGAATACTCAAAGATCATAATAGGGCTGCAACTATATTTGATATTACAAATATCAATAGTGATTTGGATATTGTGGAAAGAGATATAATATCAAATGAGAAGTATTTAGTTCTTTGCAAGGAGAATTTAAAAGAATACCAGGATAGAAGAAGTAAATTACAATTAAATTTGACTATAATTAAACATGGCTATGAACTTGACTTTACTAAGGGAAAGATGGATAGTTTATTGAGATCTAAGATAGAAGATAATTCAGATTTAATCGTAGAAACTTGGATTAGTAAATTTAATAAAAACAAGTTTGAGATTGACAAAACCATAGAAGAAGGGGAAAAACTTAGGGAAAGATTTATAAAGGCCATAGGTTTCAACCTTGAGGAAGATATACTGAAGGATAAAATAATTGGAGCTGTTAAGGAAGCTAAGATAGAAAACTTTAAGAATAACAGAATATCCTTTGAGAGTATGGAAAGTCATTTTGAGAAAGAGCTACTTAGTCTATCCAAGGATAAGGAAAAAGCTGAGACAGCAATGAAACAATGGACAGAGAGAGCATCAATTCATGTTATTAGAATGGTTGAAGCCTTAAAGACAATGGTGTCCAATATGAACTATTCCAATGAACAGGGTTATATATTTCCCTTAGTAAAGCTTAGGGGGGATGAGAAACTTCCTAAGGAAGAGACGGATGTTTCCTATTTGCTGAGAGAATATTTTATACAGGCCATAGCCAAAGTATTGGAATTAGATGAGACTTTGGATAATATTGATGATAAAACTTTCAATAATTTGATGGGAGATAAAACTATATTTTCTAAGGCTTTGCAGGGAAGATATCCTACATTGATGGTATATAAGATGACAGAAAAAAATGAGTTTAAATATGCAAAGCCTAGGGATGAATATTATACAACATGGGAGGCAATCAACAAAGGAGAAGGGGATTTACCTGAAGGGTCAGGAGGGCAAACCTTATCTGTTAACACCTTTGTAATTATGATGATTATGAATTTTAAAAAGAAAAATATTGGAAATGAAAACCCATGGACAGTGTTGATACTAGATAATCCATTTGGCAAGGCCTCGGCTAGGCATGTACTAGATCCAATATTTGAAATAGCCAACAAACTTAATTTCCAATTAATTTGTTTTGCAGCACCAGAGATAATCAAGGTAGAAATATCTGAAAGATTCCCAGTCTTCTGGGAACTTAAGGTGGAAGATGGAAAAGTAGTCCATGGCGGCAGAGTAATAAAATAGGGACAGAGGGACAGGACTACTGTCCCTTTTTGAGGAATTTTATAGTTGCGTTGATTTCTCCACCCATGATGATTATAATACTACTCATATATAGCCATATTAAGAGGACTACTATACCTCCAAGGCTGCCATAAGTCTTTGAATAGTTTCCAAAATTATTTACATAATAGGAAAATATGGTGGATATAAATATCCAACCAAGAGATGTAAATATTGCTCCAGGTAAAGAAAACTTAAAGCTGATTTTTTCTCCATTCCTAATGGATGGGCTAAATCTATATAGTAAAGAAAATATAAAAATCATGGAAGATACTGATAAAACAACCCTAAAATACTGCCAAAATATGATAAAGCTTTGAGCCATACCAAGAAAATCGAATAATCTATTGGCCAGTACTTCACCAAATACTAAAGTAAGGAGTACAATAGTCAACAATATAAGAAGTGCCAAGGTAAACAGTATAGCTAACCCTCTTAGCTCAAGGTAAGACCTTGTTTCTTCAACATCATAGGCTTTATTTAGAACACGAATGAGGGACATTATTCCTTTTGATGCTGCCCATAGACCTGTTATAGCACCAATGGAAAGCAATGTTTCACTACTGGTATTTATAGTTTCAATTAACAATGTAGAAATAATATTTTGTGCGTCTAGAGGTAATATAGTAATTATGCTATGTAATACATCTTCCCTAGCGATAGGGGTAAAACTCAATATATTTAAAAAGAATATAAGAAAAGGGAAAATCGATAATACTATATAATAAGATAGCTGTGCGCCTATGGCAGTTACGCTATCATCTTTTATTCTAAATAATAATTGCTTTAAAAATCTTGCATATTTGTTATCGTATTTGTCTAGCCAATTTATCAAAAAAACACCTCCTATTATATATGTATTCATATTTTACCATATAAATGTAAAAATAAACAAAGA
>CAZIII010000157.1:0-5381 GCA_964539425.1 uncultured Tissierellaceae bacterium
AATTCTCAATAAGTTTGGAATTCGGTGCCAGGCACCGATTTCCAAACTTATTTTTATGCCTGTTACTTCGGTTGACCAATATTCAATAATGCTGTAAAATAATAAGAATAGGGCAATATTATTTGATCATAAGGAGGAAGCGATTATGTACAAAAACAAATTTAAAAGTATAATATTTATCCTTATTCTAGTATTAATTGCACCAACTTTTGCAGTGGCAGATGGCACTGTTAAAGAATCACAGGCTGATGCAGAGCTTTTTCTTGAAGTATTAGACTATATTAAGGAAAACTATCCATTTGAAATAGAAGAACGAACACTGATCGAAAGTGCATTAAAAGGGATGCTACAATCAGTTGACCCTTATAGCAATTACTATACCCCTGAAGAAGCCTCAAGCATGTACAAGAGTCTATTGGGTACATTTAGTGGGATAGGAGTATATATTGAAGAAAAAGATGGATATATAAATGTAAATCGTACAATAAAAGGCCAGCCAGCAGAAAAGGCCGGGATTAAAAAAGATGATCTAATTATTATGGTAAACGATATAGACGTAGAAGGCTTAGGGCTAGAAAAAGTATCATCTATGATTAAAGGACCAACTGGGACTACAGTAAGTATTACTGTTAAAAGGGAAGATAAGCTTCAAAAATTTTCAATAATAAGGGATACAATTACTATAAGTCCAGTATATTCAGAGATACTAGAGGGTAACATTGGATATATTCAATTAGAAGATTTCAACTCTCAAGCAACTATAGAAATGAAAAAAGCCTTAGCTGATTTTGATAATAAAAAGGTAAATAAAATAATCTTAGATTTAAGAGACAACCCAGGAGGACTACTAAATCAAGCAATATCAATAGGTAAACTATTTATATCAAAGGGTCCTATAGTCCACATTAGAGAAAGCAACAATGAAATAACTACACATTCATCAGATCTTGTTAAATCAAAATATAGGTTAGTAGTTTTAGTCAATGAAAACTCTGCATCAGCATCTGAAATACTAGCAGGTGCTATAAAAGATAGAAAAGCAGGAATCTTAATAGGCACTAAAACATTTGGGAAAGGCATAGTCCAATCTTTAAACCCTGTTATAGATGGAAGCTTAGTCAAGTTAACAACTGCAGAATACCTAACACCAAATAAAATCTCCATCCACGGAAAAGGTATAGAACCAGATATCAAAGTAGAAAATACTGAAACAGAAGATTTACAACTGAAAAAAGCCATAGGAGAACTGAAATAAATGCTATTTAGCAGTCTGATTTTTTTATTTATATTTTTGCCAACGACAATTTTAATTTACTATATTTCTCCCCGAAAATTAAAGAATATTACTTTATTAGTTTTTAGTTTATTTTTTTATGGATATGGAGAACCAAAATATTTAGTGGTAATGCTATTTTCCATAGTAGTCAACTATTTATCAGGTATACTAATTCATATTTTTAGGGGAAGTAAAGCCAAATTAAAACTTGTGCTTATTGCAACAGTCATACTCAATCTTGGAATAATTGGATACTATAAATATGCAGATTTTGTTATAAGCAATCTAAATGCTGGCCTTGGAATGTCCATTCCTATCATGAATATTGTCATGCCCATTGGAATATCATTCTTTACATTTCAAGGGATGAGCTATGTAATAGATGTATATCGGGGACAAGGAGCAGTACAGAAAAACCCCTTAAATGTAGCCCTCTATATTTCATTATTCCCTCAGCTTATTGCAGGGCCCATTGTTAGATATGAAACAGTAGCAGAACAAATCAACCATAGAAAAGAAACATTAGATGACTTTACTTACGGAATAGAAAGATTTATACTTGGCCTTTCAAAGAAGGTCCTAATTGCCAATAGTGTTGGATTAATAGCTGATGAAATATTTAATTCTCCACTTAAAGAAATGTCTACTTTACTTGCTTGGATAGGAATACTCTCATATACATTTCAAATATATTTCGACTTCTCAGGCTATTCAGATATGGCCATAGGACTAGGAAATATATTTGGTTTCAAGTTTATGGAAAACTTCAACTATCCATATATCTCCAAATCTATTACTGAATTTTGGAGACGATGGCATATCTCCTTAAGCACTTGGTTCAGAGATTATTTATATATTCCCCTAGGAGGAAATAGAGTTAGTTCCATAAAGTTTCTTAGAAATATAATAGTAGTATGGTTTTTAACAGGTCTGTGGCATGGAGCAGCTTGGAACTTCGTAGCCTGGGGATTATACTATGGTATATTGCTCATAGTAGAAAAATTCATCATAGGCAAGTACATAAAAAAACTACCTAATATATTTCAACATAGTTATACCATGGCATTTGTAATCCTTGGATGGCTGCTATTTAGATCAGAAAGCCTAAGCTATGCATTTGAATATTTTAAGATAATGATTGGACAAAACAATACATCCTTAATAAGTCCAAAAGCTATATACTATTTAGTAGAATATAAATTTGAACTTGGATTAGCTTTTATAGCTTCAATCCCTCTTTACCCTATGATTACTGAGAAAATCAATAGTGAAGATTCTTTATCTAAGAAGATAATCCAAAGATACGGAAAGCCAATAATTTTAATGGGGCTATTAGCAATTAACACAATGTATTTAATTAATTCAACATTTAATCCATTTATATACTTTAGATTTTAGTTGGAACTGATTTGGAGGTTTTACAGTGAATAATACGACCAAAGTTAATATATTCAAGAAAAAATCAAAAATAAATAAATATTCTAATCCTCTAACTACTCTCATTGCAATAATAATACTAAGCTTCTTAATAATGACAATAACCTTTATGTTTTCAAGAGCAGTAGTGGATTTAATATTTATGAAATCTTATCTTACAGATATAGTCCTTATGGTTATGAATTTCATACCAATCTTTCTATTGATGGGTTTTATATATTTAATCTCCAATAGATTATGGCTAGGTTTTTCAATAACAAGTCTATTATTTGTAACCATGTCTATAATCAACAAATTCAAACTAACCTATAGAGATGATCCATTTTCCTTTGTGGATGTAACATTAGTCACTGAATCAGTCATGATGGTGGACAAATATGATATTTCTCTGACCCCATTGATGATAATGATTATATTATTATTAATAGGAATTGCAATTTTATTAAAAATATTTTTTAATTATAAAATAGAATCAAAGAAGAGAATAATATCAATAATTACATTAATTCTAGTAAGTATAACAATATTCAAAGGATTCTACTTTAACCCTAAGACCTATGCAGAAGTAGGGGATAAAAGCATAATAAATATTTGGGTAGAAACAGATCAATTACAATCAAAAGGATTTATCTATCCATTTATATACAATATAGCAGATGCAAAGGATGTAGTCCTAGAAGGATATGATGAAGATAAGGCAAAGGAAGAATTGAGTAAAAATAATTACAAAGATATTCCTCAAGATAAAAAGGTAAACATAATAGCCATAATGCTGGAAGCCTACAATGACTTTTCAGTATTTGATAGTATGGAAGTAGATGAGACAGTATACGAAAACTTTCACAAACTACAGGAAGAATCCATACAAGGCAATTTAATTGTCAATGTATTTGCAGGAGGGACCATAGATACAGAAAGAGGATTTCTAACGGGATTCAATACCCATCCTAAATATAATAGAAGAACAAATTCCCACATATGGTACTTTAAAGAGCAAGGCTATAGAACAGAAGCCATGCACCCTATTACAGGGTCATTCTACAATAGGCGAAATGTCAACGAATATATAGGATTTGATGAATACTACTATTATGAAAATAAATTTAAAGCAATACAAGAACCATATATGGACGATATAGATTTCTTTGATTACATCATTGAAGGATATGAAAATAGCAAGAAAAACAATGAACCATATTTCAATTTTTCAGTAACATACCAAAATCACGGTCCATATCCTGACCTAGAATATACAGATACAGAATACCTAAAGAAACATAGTTCTTATGAACCTAGCACATATAATATCATTAATAACTATCTATCAGGAATAAGCAGGACTGATAAGGCCTTAAAGGAACTCTTCGATTACTATAGAAATGAAGAAGAGCCAACAGTAATAGTAATATTTGGTGACCACAACCCTTGGTTGGGCACAGATAGAGTAGGCTATAATATGTTGGGTATTGATATAGACCTAGGTACACCACAAGGATTCACCAACTATTTCCAAACCCCCTATTTAATTTGGGGTAACGATGGAGCAAAGGAAACCTTTGGCAAGGACTTTGTAGGTCAAGGAAACACCATAGGACCTAATTTTCTAATGGCAGAACTATTCCAATACCTTGGCTGGGAAGGAAACCAATACATGCAATACATTAGCAACCTAAAGGAAACAATAGACGTAACCAACGTAAACTTCTACAAAGAAAATGGACAATACACAAAAGAACTAGAAAACAAAGACCTATGGAAAAACTACCTTAATGTAGAACACTACCAAAGTCACAACTTTAAAAAATAACCCAATAAGTTTGGAAATCGGTGCCAGGCACCGATTTCCAAACTTATTTAAAAGGGCTTTGTCGAAAATTTCCTTTTTACAAGAGAGAGGTTAAATGATATACTTTATTTAATAATATTAGGGGCGTGAAAAAATGGATGAAAAGTTTTACGATTTGATGGAAAAACTATATGTTGAAATGCAATCCACAAGGACAGAACTTAAGGCAGAAATACAAGAACTAAGGACAGAACTTAAGGGAGACATACAAGAACTAAGGACAGAACTTAAGGGAGACATACAAGAACTAAGAGATACCATGGCTACAAAGGAAGATCTTGAATTGGCAGTTGAGGAATTAAAGACTGAAATTCAAGTAGTCCATGATGAAGTAAAGCATTTACGTAATGATTTTAATTTAGTAGAAAAAGTAACATCTAAAAACACCTATGATATAACAAAATTAAAGATATCTATAGAAAACTAGATATAAAAGCAGCTAGGAGAATATTATCCTAGCTGCTTTTATCTTACAATAAGTTTGGATTTTGGTGCCTGGCACCAATTTCCAAACTTATTTGGGTATTACCCTATGTGGTAGGATAGTTGTCGTAGATGTAAATTTGACTAAAAGGAGTGGACATATTATGTATAAAAATAAATTTAAGAATATAATTTTTATCTTAATTTTTGTTTTAGTTGCACCAAATCTTGCAATTGCAGAAACACAAAATGAACAAAAGGCAGATGTAGTGTTTTTTTTGGAAATTTTAGATTATATAAAAGAAAATTATCCATTTGAAATTGAGGAAAGTGAATTAATAGAAGGTGCATTAAAGGGAATGCTTCAGTCGGTAGATCCCTATAGTGATTATTACACAG
>CAZIII010000158.1:0-5372 GCA_964539425.1 uncultured Tissierellaceae bacterium
CAATAAAGATGTCATAGGCTGATATTATCCCCTTGGCGGTAAGGTGTATTTACAATAATTTTACTATATAAAAACTTATTCCAATGTGCTAATTAATTTTCTTAAAGCGTCTATAGTATCTTCATAAGTAATATCTTCTGCATATGGGTAGTTTTTTGAATACTTATTTCATCTCTCTCTCAGTACCTCACTTGTTTCAATAACTTTTACCCTATTAAGTATATTATCAAAATATGATTTATATTTCTGTGCTTTTAAACTCATGGCCTTTTTACTCATAGAAGTAACTCCATATAGGTATTCAATAAATTTTCCACCTTAAATTTTCTAGCATAATTTAAAAGCATAATATAGTCCAAGTCCTTTTTCTTTGCTGCTCTTTTTAAGCATTACTATATATTTGAATATCTATTCTATTCCTGCTTCTTAAATATCACAAACTGTTCTCTCTAAATTATAGATTATTATTGTATTTCCCACTGTTGTCTCCAATTCTGTAATACACATTAAATACAAATCCTTTTTTATATAAAATTATCTGTTAATACTTCTCTAATTATAATATAAAAATGAGCTAAGCCTATATAGCGATTTACGCATGCTTAAACTTAACTCCCTATTTTATATATAAAGTTTTAATAATTCCTTGTGGAATAAAACATTTGATAATCTATCAGCTATTATCTAAAAATAAAATGTCCAGAAATTAATACTATTAATAAAAATTTCCTTGGTCTGAGGACCTTCCAGAAGAATGTAAAATACTATTTAAGCCTAAACAATAACGAAAGTCCTATTTATGATGATTTTTATAATTTAAATGGATATAAGAATCCTAATTAAGCTTATAAAAATGTTGAAGATTTGGATATTTAATCTCTTCTTCCATTAAAATTAATCGAAGTTCTCTTATTACATTTCCAAACTCATTTGGTTTCTGATAAAAATTCTGACCTGTACACCATACATTCCCATCTTGAACAGCCTTAAAGTTAGCAAAAAGCTCATTCTTTTCTAACAGCTCATCTATCGAATTCATACCTCCAACAATTGTACTATTATAGATAATATAGTCTGCATATTTTGCCGTGCTATAGAATTGCTCCATACCTATGGTGGTTGTAGAAGTAGCCTTTGTAGGGTCTCCTAAGTTTTCGAAAATATATTTTCCACCAGCCATTTCAATCATTGCAGATACATAATCATTAGAATTTCGTGCAACAATATTACCTGATGAATTCACATAGAAAAAGGCAATGGTCTTTCCTGTATTTTCAATATCCTTTAATTCATCAACTACACTTGCCTGCTCACTAAATTTTTTTTCACCTAGCTCTTCCTTATCCAATAGTACAGAATATAGCTTAATCCACTCAGTTCTTCCCAGAGCATGAGTTTCATAACTAGATTGCTCAACTAAAACCGTTAGTCCAATCTCTTCAAGCTTATCCTTAATCTCAGGCGAATGAGTAATCATATTCGATTGAATGGATAGTTTGGCATTTTCTTCCATAATGAGTTCATAATCTGGCTCACTATACTTTCCTGAAAATAAAATTTCGCCGGATTCCATAGCCTTTACAACATTTTCAACACCCCAACCCTCAGCCCTTGTTCCAGATAATCGAATTGCACTTAATGCATCCAACTCATCAAAAAAAGACATGGCCGCTGTGGCTAATAAATAAACATTAGAAATAGGTTGCTGAATAATATCAATATCTTCTTCAAGATTTTCTGGAACTTTCATATTTTCAGGTACAACTAGAAATCTTGTATTATTACTAATAGAGATCAATGCATATTCCCCTTCAAAATAATCCACTGTAAAATTCTTTGCATATTTTAAATCCATACTACCCTCATATTTTAGATTGTCTACAACAGGCACTTGATCCTCAACACTGTTTATTGTATTTGTATTAGAGGAACAACCAGCCAAAATTAAAATTCCTAGAGAAAGTATCATGCATAATGATATAATTTGTTTTTTCATTATATACTCCTTTGAAAAATATAGTTTACTTGTTTCTCTTTTTATATATAATCACACCTATACCACCAATGATTACAGCACCTAAGAAAACAAATATAGTATTATTACTTTTTTCCTTAGTTTCTACTGTAGATTCACCAGCTGTTTCATCTTTTTCATTAGATTTTATAGGATCTTCATTTTCTACTTTCTCAGTAGTTTCCTCTGATTCTTGAGCTTCTTCTTTAGATACCTCTATAACTTCTTCTTTTTTTTCTAATTCTTCTGTCTTAGCCTCATCAACCTTAGTTTCTAAATTCTCATTAGGTTTTTCATTGGTTGAATCATTGAAGTTATTTTCCTTAGCATCGGCAGGTTTAGTCACAACTTCTTTTATATCTTCTGAAGTGTTTTTTATACTATTTGTTCCCTCAGATGATATATTGATAACATATTCAATTTCCTGGGGCATACTCATAGCTTCTGTACAGGCAACAATATCTAAATCTGTATCCAGTGCTTGAATTGGTATCATAAAGGTTGAATTTTTTCCTAATTCAGCACTATTATTATACTTCGTACCATCCACAATCATATATGTATAGTTTGAACTTGTCAGCACTATTGTTCCTGTTATTTTACCATCGGCAACATTTATTTCCATAGGAGATTCAGCAGTTACCCTACCAGTTCCACCAGTAAAATTTATATTTACCTTATATTCACCATCTGCTGGAATTTCTACAGCATAAACAAACTGCATATTTATCATAAGAATCATCAGCATCAATGTATAAGTTAATATATTTTTTAATTTTTTCATATCCTTCTAGACCCCTTACCCATTAAATTTCAGTAAGAAAAATTAGTTTTCCTTAGTTACCGATTTGTTTTTTAGAAGAAGTATTGCACATCCTACAAGTACAATTGATGCAATCATAATCATGTTGTTATCTCCAGTTTTAGGATTTACTTCTTCTTGTGTTGCTTCTACAACTTCTTCTACTTTTGTTTCTTCAATGGCTGCTATTGTATCTGAGTTGAATGTTAGAGTACGTCCATACCATGTATCATTTTTGGTTGAATGAGCAGCAACATTGATTTCTGTATCTAAGGCTTCTACAGGAATAGCAAATGTATACTTACCTTCTTCATTAGCAATATATTGAATTGCATCTGCCTCATTTGAAACCATTGACTCTTCTTGTGTTCCCATAAATAGTTTTTCATATCCAGTACCACTTAGTGTAATTACTGCTGACATTTTTCCATCTAATACATTTAACTTCCCATCAATTACTTTAAACATTGCTGCACTTGAAGTCACATCGATTGAATATGCTCCATTTTCTACTTCTTTTACTTCTTCTTGTGTGGCTTCTTCAACTTCTTCTACTTTTACTTCTTCAATAGCTGCTACTGTATCTGAGTTGAATGTTAGAGTACGTCCATACCATGTATCATTTTTGGTTGAATGAGCAGCAACATTGATTTCTGTATCTAAGGCTTCTACAGGAATAGCAAATGTATACTTACCTTCTTCATTAGCAATATATTGAATTGCATCTGCCTCATTTGAAACCATTGACTCTTCTTGTGTTCCCATAAATAGTTTTTCATATCCAGTACCACTTAGTGTAATTACTGCTGACATTTTTCCATCTAATACATTTAACTTCCCATCAATTACTTTAAACATTGCTGCACTTGAAGTCACATCGATTGAATATGTTCCATTTTCTAGTGTTGTATCTGCGAATACAACTGCTGACATAGATGTAATTAAAACCATCACCATTGCAACCATAACTAATTTACGCTTTAAAAATTTTCTCATAAAATTTCCTCCTTAAAATAATTAATTTTGATTTATAATATCAATAAAATGCATTTCACTAAATATAAGCTCCACTATATCCTTATATTTGAAATGTCCTGCACATTATTTAATATTCTCTTATTTAGTTTCTTAGCTTCATCCAGCAATTCTTTTATAAACTTGTTATACTCACCAATCTCTGTTCCTGCATCTATGATGTAAGTCGATTTTTTTAATTGCTCAAAAGTTAGTTCATATATATTTGGTTCTAAAACCTCAAAGGCTTTGGTTGAATATACTTCACTACTTAAGGATCTTGCAACCTGATAGTCTATATCATTTTCATATAGTATTCCTGTTGCAAAAGACAATCCATTTTTTTGAAGTTCTCTATAAAAAGGGATCCCTTTTCCATTTCCCGCCACAACAAAAATCTCGGGATTTCCAAATATCTTAGGAAGTTCAGTACTTCCAAAAAGTAAATTATATCGATACTTATCAAGATCGTATAATTCTTCAATTATTTCATCTTTAAAAACTTCATCTGGACTTCCATAGTATTTTATTCTACTACCTTTCACACATAAAATTTTATCCGACACCTTAGGCGCTAGATCAATTTCATGTAGCGACATAATTACAGATATATTTTTTTCTTTCGCCATTTTTCTTAGAATATTCAATAACTTAATCTTATGGTGTATATCTAAAAAAGAAGTTGGCTCATCCAAAACAATAATTTCTGGTTCTTGACAAAGAGCCCTAGCTAATAGAATTCTCTGTTTTTGCCCATCACTTAAAGTTGCAAAATCTCTATCTTTTAAACTAATTGCATCTACTTGCTTTAAAGATTCTTGAACAATATCCCAATCTTCCGGAGTCATCTTTCCAAAATTATTGGTATAAGGGTATCTTCCAAGACCAACAATATCTTCACAAGTCATATATTCCGTTGTAATTCTTTCTGTTAAAACAACTGACATTTTTTTCGCCATATCTTTGAAAGATAAATTTTTAATATCTTCTCCACCTATGTATACTACACCGGAAATCTTTTCTAAATGATTGGTAATGGTTTTTAGAATGGTTGACTTACCTGAACCATTCGGTCCAATCAAGGTGGTGATCTCTCCTCTTTTGATACTCATATCAATGTGATTTATAAGGATTTTTCCAGAGTATCCTACTGCTAAATTTTTAGTTTCAAGAAACATATTGAATACCTCATTTTTGAATTTCTGCAAAAAAAAACAATTTCTTACAAAATAGTAAGAAACTGTCCGTTTTTACAGTATCACTAATACAATATATCACAATCCTAAACAAAGCCATATCCCCACAGCTTTGAAAAGTATTATTTATTGAGTAGGTCTCCTGACTTATACATCAACATTGTTTTTTTCCTTCCCAGAAATGATCCAGTGGCATACATCCAAAAACAATTCCGTATTTACAGTGGCGGGCCCGTGTGGGATTTTCACCCAGCTTCCCTATTCTCCTAATAAAAGGCACTCATAAAATATTGATATTTAATTTTCACATATATAAATACTAACACAATAAAAAAGCAAAGTCAAT
>CAZIII010000159.1:0-2391 GCA_964539425.1 uncultured Tissierellaceae bacterium
TTCCCTTATTCCCATATATTCCATAGATATCACCTCATAAAAATTTTATACCTATACCGGTATAATGTCAATATTTTTCCGATATAGGTATAAAAATTAATCTTGTATATACTTTATTTATTTTCTATCTCAAAAATCCATCATCACTCAATCCCAAATTCTTTCTTCGTAAGCTCTCTTATTGTTTCAAACAATGTTATATATACTAGCCCGAACATAGCTATAAATAATGCAATTGAAGAAAATTCTGGTACCTTGAAATAAACTAACAGTAAAATTAAAGATAATACTAAAAAAGAAAGGTAACTTATCATTTTATCTTTTTTAGTAATTAAAACACTCTTTTTACTAGGATCCTTTCTATCTTTAATAAATTTTAGCAACATTCCTGCCATTATAATAATAAAGGGTATGTCATACAATAAATCCTTAAAAAACATCTTCCCCAAAAAACCTAATTCTATAAAAACCTCCCCATAAATACCACTATTATAAAGGTAAACATTCAGCGGAAAATAAAATAGTAAAACTATATAACTAATTGTCTTAGCTCTAATTTCATTATAGTAATATCTTGTGGGAGTTTCTATTTCCATCAAGTCTATTCCCAAATTATCTTCATCTCCATTAATCAGTTGATCTACTTCTACATTAAATAAAGTAGACAGCCTTAATAAATTTTCGGTAGAAGGTTCGCTTATATTATTCTCCCATTTTGAAACTGCCTGCCTGCTAACCCCAAGTTTTTCTGCAACCATTTCTTGAGAGTATCCTTTAATCTCTCTTAACCTTTTAATATTCATACCTAAATCCATTATTAATCCCTCCTTTTATGTTTATAGTATAAATAATTTAATGGTTGCATTCAACCAACTACTGCGCAACTATAGGTTGCATATTCTAATTTTAGTCATTTTAATTATATAATGGGATTATGTGAGCTAGCAATAGAAAATACCTGCAAATTTATTTTGTTACTAGGCAAACACATTCAACGTGCCTTGAGAGGTCAATAAAGATGTCGTAAATATCTAGTACCCTCTTGGTGGCAAGTTATATTTCTGAAAAAGAGCTTAAATACTAGCTTTTAAAACCTTGAAATGAACATATTTTCCATGCTAATTTAAAACTCATATATACTTGCTGCAATTTAACATCTGCTATATATTATACAATTAATATAAAATTGTAAGCAATAAAACCCTCAAAGATTTCTTATATTTGAAGGCTTTATTCGTCACAATTTATTTAGTATACTACTTATAAATAACTACTACCTATAATATATTAATTTAAAATAATTTATTGTATTCAGTATCTCAGCTACCCCATTCTTCTACTGGAACACACTCTATGATTTGCTCTGGAAAGATATCGGTTAATGGTTTCATATACGCATACACATCAGTATAGAGTTCTGAAAAACTACAGTCAATGGCATGAGATATCATCCATCTTTTTAACTTTTCCCAATCAGATTGTGAGTCATTCAAATAATCATTAACATTATCATAAAAAGTATAATTTTCAAATTGGTTCAACTTTGCCTTAAATTTAATAACATAACCCTTCCTAGTTTTACTCCATTGATCACCGAGATAGTTAGAAGTCGAATTCAGGGCTGATAAAGTCAACAAAAATTCAGGACTTTTATCAATCCCAGTTCCATAATTAAATATATCTTCGCTAAAGAAAAAGCCATTGATTTGATGATCGAAATATATCTTCCGTGCTATATCCTTCAATCTTTTTTCTTGAAAAGTCAAACTTTCTTTTTGATTTTTATATGTTTCATAATCAATATTATATATTTTGTCACTAAAATATATCTTTTTACTGTCAACATCAAATTTAATACCTTGATTATCCAAGAACAAACTAAGCTCAGAAGGTTCCGCTAATACTTTTTGTAAATTTTTTATTCCATGTTTTTTTATTTCACTACATTGATTTGAATTCGAAGTTACATGAAAAACAATAAAATCCATACCATTTATATCAATTCCTTGGATTGCATCTAAATGTTTCTCTATAAAGGAATCTAGATTCTTATTGCATTTTAAGATATAACTATCTATTAGTTCTTCCCCTGAAATACTAAGGATTTCTAGCAACCATTCATATGCTAGATCGGGTGTGCTAAAATCAAATATCAACAAAATACCTCCTGTTATTTAAATATATTTTCGACTTCATGTATCAATATTTCACTTTAAATTCTTATGTTCCATTCATTGCCACCAACGATTTCTAGGTTTTCTCAAGACCTTCAGCCCCTCATTCCATCCATGCCCTCTCTTTCCAAGCACTTTATCCTCTATCACTATGGTTGGATCAAACCAATTCGCCCTTTTCTTAGCTCAATTAATTAAATCATCTCTTTTTTCATCA
>CAZIII010000159.1:2491-5339 GCA_964539425.1 uncultured Tissierellaceae bacterium
GCAATCCTCAATAATATTGTATTTATAATTTCATCAGTATTTAATTTATCTGTAACTATATGTTCTTTAAATTTATTGCTCTTAAATGCATTTACACACTTCTCTATCTGTTGAAATTGCCACCCTCCAATTATATCACCTCGAATAGTCAAACGCTCCCTTAAGGTTTCTTCAGAAGTAATCAAACAAAAATGATATAATTCCTCATCAAGGTCTTTAAAACCATTATATATATATTCGTAATTACTTGGTTTATAGATTGTCATTGGTACAATTAAATGTCTATTGTATTTCTGTTTCAAATCTTTCGCGATATTAACAGTAAGAATTCTCCACATATCTATATCTTGAAAGTCATCTGTAAGTTCATAATCATATCTTAATTCCTCCGGGATAAGCTTTCTTAGCATATAACCAACCTCTTCTGGATCAAAAATCATACTACCTGGAACTACTTTTTGGAGTTTTCTCGCTGTAGTAGTCTTCCCAGAGCCAAAGGCCCCATTAATCATTATTATCATTCTTATCTCCTTTTTTTAAAAAATAACTATATTTGTGCTACCTTCAAAAGTATTAACTTTATATCTTACCAAATCTAATATAAGGAGGTGCCTTAAATAGAAAATAAACTCTTCTTATTTTTAATATTAAATTTATATTTGATATACTACTTCCAAATATTCAAAAACCACTGGCATATCATCACTGAACTCATATCCTAATTCATTTCCTTCTTCCTTAAAAAACCGGATATGGCCTATATGCCAAGAATCCAATGTATCATCTTCGCCCTCATGCTTACAAATATCATAAGTCATATCAGAGAATGGAATAACTGTTACATCAACTGTTTCAATAACACACCTTGGTACACCTTCCCAATCAGTAACAATACTTAAATCACCAACCTTGGGTATATTCTCACCTTCAATTTCATATCCCCACAAATTACTTGATGTAGTTTTCTTTTACCTTATTAAAACGAGGTGTAGCAATTCATTGCCCATTTTTTTGTTAGCTCAAAATTAAAGATATCTAAGTACTTAGTCGTTTCAATTCTATTACTCTTCTTCAAGAATCTATTCCAAAACATATCAATATTCTCTTGAGAATGTTTTCGATTTTCCATTAGCTCAACTCCATCTGTTATATAATATCTTTTTATATTATAAGGTTTGCTTTACTTCATATTCATATACCAATGAACACTTTTCTAATTATATAACTTAACTAATTAAAGCTAATTGTTACAATTGTCTTACTTCAACTTTTTCATTAGCTACAGATAGATAATATCTACCATCTTCTTCTGTAATAATTGCTTTTGGTCTATAAGCATAATGGTACCAATATTTATAACGAGCTTGAATCCAATGGGTTCCGTTACTCATTGTAAATATTTGTTCATCATCGAATCCTTCAAATTCATCATCTATTTGTCCCCTATATACTATTCTACTCATGTATGTCCTCCCTTGAATCTAAATCTTAATCTATGTTAATTATATATTCAATATAAAGTAAAAAACAATAGCTTATTTCCTATCTTATTGAAACCTCATAATCCCTATGTTTCTTTTATAAATATTATGTACCCCACCACACCAGTCTAAACCTATCTTTCAATATGTTGCATATCTATTACAACGGAATTAATTACACTTTGATATTGCTATCTTATGGTGGATATAGCTACTCAATATTCTTCGCGTAAGCTTATATATATGTGTCTTCATTAATTTTAAATATTAACAAATTTGCTTGTTGATATTCTCATCGGAATATTTTCTAGGCACCTTTCCCCTCTATGATTATTATATTATTTTCGGACAATAACTTTATCTTTTAATGTAGCCTAACCAAATGTAATCTTATTGTCTTAAATAGAATATGGTTATTTAGAAAGGGGCCTAACTCAAATTATTTAGCTATTTACTTGTCTTCTTGATGCATCCACATGTTAGTATTTGTCCCCCACATACTGGACAAACTTCTAAATCACAATATTCAAATACATGATATTGTCCTTTTTGTGCTAAGCAATCATGACAATATTCTCTTTCATATAGCTCTGATAAACAATCGTATTTACCTATATTTTTAAAAAAATTATTTTCTTCGCCCATCTTTACTCTTTTTTGTTTTTTATCATCATTTGAAATATAATAGTCATATTGTTTATTTTTACTTATTACTTCCTTATACTCTGGTAAATATTCTTTTAAAAAATCTTTTCCTCTAAAGATTGTAAAATTAATATCATTAAGTATGCTTTTCTTTTTTATATTTAGTTGTTTTTCTAGTTTGAAATCTTCTAAATATGGTATTTTTATATAAGAACCATAAAAATGAGTGTGAAGACTATCATATAATACAAATAAATTTAAAAACTCTTGCCTTAAATGTGCAAAATGAATATTTACTTGATAATGTATAAAGTTATTACGTATGTCATTACATTTTTTTAATATCCTTTTATCTTCTTCATTTATTTTATAGTTAGTAAAGTTATTAACCCTATTTATGGCATTTAAGAAACTTACTGTATTTGCATTACCAAATCCTTCTAAATCTATATTAGTATATATAAGATTTTCTTGCTCGTCATACAGTATTGACTTTAACAACAATTCATATGATTGACATAATAATATAAAAGAAAGCTTTAATTTTAACTTTTGATAATAAGTAGTTAAGTGATGGTCTCCATGATTGGTAGATTTTTCATATATATCTATTGCGTTTATAAGATAATCGTACGAATTGTTTTTTAAATTAAGTTTTAACTCCATTTTATCCCCCTAATTATTTCAATGTATATTATCAGAATTTGTTGAGATTTATGGAT
>CAZIII010000160.1:0-2671 GCA_964539425.1 uncultured Tissierellaceae bacterium
AACCTACGACTTTCACCACGTCAAGATGACACTCTACCAGCTGAGTTAACCGCCCATATATATGTATGATACTATAATTAGATGACTTATGCAATAGAAAAATGCGGGACAGAGGGACAGGAGTTGTGTCCCTCTATAAAAAAAATTTCATTCAATTATATTTTGGATATCCAGTATTATAAATACTATGATATAATTAGAGGGACTAAATAAAAAGGGGTGTTAATATTGAATATTTTAATCGGTAAAGGCGGAAAAGTGGAAATCATTCCAGTATTTAAAGGTGCTGAGACTTTAGAAAGTTCACCTGAGTTATATAATTATATAATTGAAAAAGATCTATTTAAAGGTGGCTGTGGTGAAATCTATTCTGATGTTTCTTATAGGGGTAATGATGTTATAATCCTTGGACTTGGGGAAGAAGAAAAGTTAAATCTTGAATCCCTTAGAAAAGCATTTTTTAAGTTAGGAAAAGAATTGATGAAATTAAAAATAGAATCTGCTAGGGTTACTGTAGCAAAGTTTGAAAATCTTTGCTATAGAAAAACTAATATGGCCATAGCTGAGGGATTATTGCAATCAGAATACTCATTTGAAAAGTATTTGTCTGAAAAGAAAGTTAAACCTACTGTTAAAGAATTTTATTTAGATGTATTAGAAGATAAAAAAGAAAAAGTAGAAGAAGGTATTAAAGAAATCACTAGTATTGTAGAAGGTATTTTCTTAGCTAGGGATTTAGCCAATGAGCCAGCTATAACCTTAACTCCTGTTGAATTAGCTACTCGTGCTAAGGATGAATTAGTAGGTCTAGGTGTTGAAGTGGAAATCTTTGGTCGTGAAAAAATTGAAGAATTGGGAATGACAGCATTTTTAGCTGTTACTAAAGGATCTGCTAATGAGCCTCAATTTATTGTAATGAAATGGAATGGAGATAGTGAATCAGAGGAAAAATTAGCTTTAGTTGGTAAAGGATTAACTTATGATTCAGGTGGGTACTCCATCAAGCCTGGAGCTAGTATGGTAAGCATGCATGGTGATATGGCTGGATCCGCTTCTGTTATTGGAGTAATGAAGTCTATTGCGAAAACTAATGTGAAAAGAAATATTGTTGCAATTGTAGCTGCTTGTGAAAACTTAATATCAGGTGAGGCATACAAACCAGGAGATGTAATTGGGTCTATGGCTGGAAAAACAATAGAAGTATGGAGTACTGATGCAGAAGGAAGATTAACTTTAGCTGATGCATTATGGTATGCAGCAACTGTGGAGAAGGCTGATAAAATAATTGATATTGCCACACTTACTGGGGCATGTGTTGTTGCCTTAGGCGGTATAAATACAGGTGCAGTGACAAACAATGAATCATTAATGAACTCTGTGAAAGATGCTGCAGAATTAGCAGGTGAACCAGTATGGCAAATGCCTAGTAATGATGAATATAGAGAAAGCATCAAGGGAACTGTGGGAGATTTAAGAAATTCTACAGTTGGTGGTGCAGGTACTATAACCGCTGGACTTTTCTTAGAGGAATTTGTAAATAAAACTCCTTGGGTTCATTTAGATATTGCTGGTACTTCATCTAACTCCGCAGAAAGAGGATATTTACCAAAGGGAGCTTCAGGAGTTCCTGTAAAGACTTTATACTATTTAGCAAAAGAATGTAAAGATCAAGGATGTAGCCATTAATTCATACTACTTCAAAAGCAGGGGATAAATCCCCTGCTTTTTTTTGTTATTGTAAGTTTTTTGTAACCCCTCCTTTATTTATTTATTGTATAATAGAGGAAAGGAGATGAGAGTTATGAAGAATAGAAAATTTCTTTTAATGGCAACTCTGGTTATTATCTTTAGTATTATATTTTCGGGATGCTCTGCAATAAATGACGCAAAGTCTGAAACTACACAAGATATAGCTCCCCAAACTTCACCAGCAGACATGAATAGTTCTGCTGATTATGATTATGGAGGGGTGGCAGAAAAAGATATCATAGATGAAGAAAAGGGCTATGACATGACTGAGCCTGATAAGATAATCACAACAGTTTCAATTTCCATGCAAACAAAAGAATTCATAGATACTACTGAAAAACTCAATAATCTTATTGGAAAATATAAGGGATATCTTGAAAATTCCAATATCTCTCACAATAATTATTATAATTCTACTCGCCTAAAATATGCGGAATATACTATAAGAATTCCAAGAGAAAACTTAAATCATTTTTCTCTCGATCTAAAAGAAATTGGAAATATAATCTCTGAAAACACCTCTAAAGTTGATATAACAAAACAATATAGAGATACAGAGTCAAGATTAAAGGTATTGGAAGTTAAAGAGGAGAGAATACTTGCACTATTAAGTAAAGCAGAAAAGATGGAAGACATCATAGCTCTGGAAAATCAGCTTAGCTCAATCATCTATGATAAAGAAAACTTAAGTGCAAATATACTTGATATGGATGATAAGGTTAATTATAGCTCTTTATATTTGCGTCTGGAAGAAGTTGAGAAATTAACTAGCGGAGAAACAATAGAGACTACATTCTGGACAAAAGTGTCAAATGCAATAAAGGATTCAACTTATTTCTTCAGTTACAATATACAAAACTTAATCATCGGGCTTATATATTTCATCCCTTATGGATTGATAATTGGAGTCGTGGTTTATGTA
>CAZIII010000160.1:2771-5306 GCA_964539425.1 uncultured Tissierellaceae bacterium
TGACCAAAGTAATTATATTTGACATTGTTCATTTTGTTTGTATAATCCTTGATTTACCAAAAAATGTAGAATATAATTTAAAATAAAAGAGTTAATAGGGGGGATTAATTTGATACTTGAGATTAAAGATGTACATAAAAGTTTTTCAGGGACCGAGGTATTACATGGAGTTTCTTTTACTATAACAAGTGGTAAAGCACTTGGGTTCCTTGGTAGAAACGGTGCTGGCAAGACTACTACCATAAGAATACTTATGGGTTTGTTTGATGCTAATAAAGGAGAAATCCTACTGGATGGAAAGAAGTTTAACCCAATCCACCACTCAATAGGATATCTTCCAGAGGAAAGAGGTCTCTATCCTAAGCAAAAAATATTAGACCAACTTATTTATTTTGGAGAATTAAGAGGTCTTTCAAAGAAGGAGTCTAGGGAGAATTCATTGTATTGGTTAGAAAAGCTAGGTGTATCTGAGTATAAAGATAAGAAACTAGAAACCCTTTCTAAGGGTAATCAACAAAAAATACAAATAGTTGAAACCTTAATATGCAATCCAGATATAATCGTCTTAGATGAGCCCTTTAGTGGACTAGACCCAGTTAATTCACAGATATTAAAGGATGTAATCAATGAATTAATTGAAAAAGGCAAGTTAGTTATTTTTTCTAGCCATCAGATGAGCTATGTAGAGGAATTCTGCGAAGAAATTGCCTTGATAGATAAGGGAAATATAGTATTAACAGGAAATCTAAAATCCATTAAGAGGGAATATGGTAGAAATAGAATGATATTAAGTTCCTCTAATCTAAGTTTAGAAGAGGTCCATAAACTTTTATCCAGCAGAGTAGATGGAATAAAAACACCTGAGATAAAAAAAGGTCATCTTCTTATAGAACTAATGAATGGAAAAAGCAAAAAAGATTTCCTTAATGATTTAATATCACTTGATATTGATGTTGAAAAGTTTGCCATTTACGAACCAACTTTAACTGATATATTCGTTGAAAAGGTAGGTGATAAATAATGAAAAATCTATGGATAGTACTTAAATTTGAATTATTTAATTTTCTAAAAAATAAAGTATTTAAGATATCTACTATTATTCTAAGCTTGTTAATTATTATAGGGCTTTCTGTACCCACAATAATGGATGCATTTGGAAAACCACTATTTGGTGATGATAAGGCAGATAATATACCATCTGAAGGGGTCCATATTAGCTATGGTATTTTAGTAGAAGATAAGTCTGTGAATATGGAAGATATTAAATCAATGCTTCCAGATATTGATGTAATTTCTGCTGGAAATAGAGAAGAATTAAATAATATGGTTAATTCTGATGATATTGTGGCAGGCTTTGTCATTACTACTCCTACAAAATATGAATATCTAGTAAAAAACACAAGTGCAAATAATAGTAATAGATATAGATTTGAGGATGTAATGCTAAATCTATATAGAAATAATGCATTGCTAGAAAAAGGTATAGACTCCAATGCAGTAGCTGAAATCTATAATGTTCCAATAGAATATGAAACTACTGTCCTGGGGAAGGATAGTATGAAAAATTATTTATATACCTATATTTTAATCTTCGGATTATATTTTGTTATAATGTTCTATGGCCAATTAATAGCCACTGCGGTTGCCAGTGAAAAAAGTAATCGTACCATGGAAATTCTAGTGACTAGTACTAGTACCACAAGCCTTATATTTGGAAAGGTCATAGCTGGAGCTTTGGCTGGAATCTTTCAATTTGGAACCATGATTTTAGTGGCAGGTATTACTTACAAGCTTAATGCCTCTGCTTGGGACAATAGTTTAGATTTCATCTTCAATATACCTGGAAATGTATTAGCTATTTTCTCCGTATTTGGTATATTGGGATATCTTTTCTACCTATTTATCTATGGGGTAATTGGAGCTCTAGTATCTAGAACTGAAGATGTAGGTACAAGTTCAACTCCACTTACTTTAGTATTTGTTGCAGCTTTTATGATATCCATGTTAGGCCTTAGTAATCCTGAGATGTTTGTATTGAAAGTAGCTTCATTTATACCTTTTACATCCTTTATGGCCATGTTTGTAAGGGTATCCATGGGAGATATATCAACGATTCAAGTAGTAATTTCATTGTTGATATTAGCAGCCTCCACTGTTATTACTGGGATCTTTGGATCTAAGATATATAGACTGGGAACCTTAATGTATGGTAATCCTATAAAGGTTACACAGGCAATTAAATTATTGAAAAATAAATAAAAATAATGAGCATATCTTTATGATATGCTCATTATTTTATATCTTAAACCTTTCAACCAATCCATTTAATTCTTCTGCAAGCCTAGCTAATTGACCACTTGAGCTGGCTATTTCTTCCATTCCTGCAGTTTGTTCCTCTATTGCTGCAGATGACTCTTGTGTACTTGCTGCATTTTCCTCAGCTATTGCTGATAATGACTCCACTATTTCTAATAATTCATCTTTTTTCTTATCTATTTCTTTATCAGAATCATTTATTGTTTTTACGCCTTTTTT
>CAZIII010000161.1:0-5283 GCA_964539425.1 uncultured Tissierellaceae bacterium
TATTTATAAATAGAGATGTTTTATTGGTTATTTTTTCAGAAAAATCGTATATCGCATTACTCCTAATCCTTTTATCTTGAAGAGATATATTTGCTCTTATCTGAGGTACAGTGTCTACTACCTTTGTAAAAAATCCACTTGCTGTTAAAATAATAGCTACAGAAGCTACTGCTGCATAATAAACAAAGAAATCATTGGATACTTTGGTTCTTTTCTTAACTGTCTTTTTAAGAGGCCTAACATTTTTTATATTATCCATTACATTCTCAGTGAAATTTCTCGGTACTAGATTCTCTGCTCTCTCTATCTCGGATTCATCTATGAGAGAAAGAAAAATATCCATACATTCATGGCATAGAAGTAAGTGGTCTTCCATTTCATCATGAATTTTCTTATCTAGAAGGTCGTTTTTATATAAAACCCATTCAATATAATCATAATGCTTCATTTTCTTCCCTCCATTTCTCTTTTAGCATATTTCTTCCACGATAAAGCCTTGACGCTATGGTTTTAACAGATACTGCCTCTTCCTCAGCAATTTCTTCGTAGGACTTTCCTTGTAAATAAAACTTCACTATGACTTCCTCATATATTGGAGGAACTGATTTACATAGTTTAGCTATTGACTCCTTCTTTTCATTCTGTATAAATATTTCTTCAGGAGTATTTACATGACTTAATTTAGGATTGTTAATTAATTCTTCACTATGCTCTAATACTTCTTCTTTAAATTTACTCTTCTTCTTTCTAAGCCAGTCTATAGATTTATTGGATGTAATTCTGCCTATCCAACCCTTAAAATTATCCTCTTGATACTTTGGGAGAGAGAGATAAATCTGTAAAAATACTTCTTGAGCAACATTTTCTACTTCGTTATAATCCTTTATAAAATTAAGAATAATAGCAAATACATAATTCTTATATAGATCAACTATCTTGGCAAAAGAATCTTGATCTCCTTCTATAGCCTTTTTTATCAGTACTGATTCATTACTCAATATCTCCCCTCCTTCCTCTCACTAATTATAACGCATATAAAAAACAAAATACTGCAAAAAATTTAAAATAAGTTTGGAAATCGGTGCCAGGCACCGATTTCCAAACTTATTGTGCTTATTAATAAATATATGATTGCGATAAATTATAGTTTTGCAAATTCCCTTCGTATATAAGGTTTAATTCTTTACATTCCCTGAAATCCCTAGGAGATATAAGGGCTGTGTTTTTATCTATAAGCTTTATACCACTATTATTGAGTAATGATGAAACAAATTGAGAACAGAAATAATTATATTTTCTTTCTATTGGATAATTTACCATTACACCTACAAGTCCAATTAAATTATATCCATATTTATCTCCATCTTTTTTGAATTTTTCCAACTCTTTCATTAGTCTTCTATACTGAATATTATTTATTTCCAGAGAATATAATGCACAAGTGGTTTGTGGAAACCTGGCATATGTTCCATTTTCTATATCTTCTCGTACAAATCCTGCAAAAATTGGGTTCCTTGGTCTCAATCTTCCGAAGCTATATAATTCCTTCAACTCTTCATCAAAGGCAATGGATACATGAGAATATGGTTCTTTTGTGTATTTGTTTATAACCTTAGAAAGTGCAGATCCACTATAAGTAAGCAAAATATAAACTGTATGCTTTTTCATCTTAACGCCTCCCCTGAACTAGCATAATTAAATATCACCTTTCACTATATTACATCATTTTGTGGATTTTATCAATAGGTAGATATTCACTCTATTAATATAACGAAAGAAATATAATTATTACTGCAAATAATAAATTAAAAAACAAAAGAACCAATTCAATGGTTCCTTTGCAATCTATTTTCCCTAATTATCTGCTAGTGCTTCTTCCATATTTTTTTCATTTTCTAATTTCATATTAATTGATTTTTGTCCAAGGGTTTTTTCCTTATTTGTGAATGAAGTTATCATGTCCGTTAAATCTATTCCTGTTAAATCTTTTACAGTTTGAAATCCATTTGTAGTGACATCAGCCACTAACTTTGTTAGTTTTGATGCTCCATCTCTACCGCCATTATCAATTATAGTTATCTTATCCACTTGTTCCATTGGTTTTGCTACTGCGGCCATCATTTCTGGTAATCTATCTACTACTAATTCAACTATTGCAGCATCTCCATATTTTGCCATTGCCTCAGCTAACCTATCCTTGGACTCAGCTTCTGCTATACCCTTTGCCTTAATTGCATCTGCTTCTGCTATACCTTTGGCTCTAATCGCATCTGCTTCTGCTATTGCGGCAATCTTAAGGGCATCTGCCTCTGCTATAGCCTTTATCCTTATGGTTTCAGCCTGAGCTTCTGCTAGTTTTATAGCTTTTACTTTTTCTGCTTCTGCATTTACTTCAGTTTCATATTTTTTTGCATCTGCTGGTTTTTTGACCTCAGCTACAAGTCTTTCTTCTACTACCATTGCGTTTTTCTTAGCTAGCGCAGCTTGCTGTTCTGCAACTAAAGATTCATTTTCAATCTCTTTTAATTTATATGCAACGTCTGCATCTGCCTTAGCCCTATCTTGCTCTGCTCTATAACTTTCAACTTTAATTGATTTATTCCTTTGACCTTCAGCAATTTCAGTTTCAGCTAATAGTTTAGCTTTTTCCCCTTCTCTAATTGCATTTGCGCTTCGTATTTCTGTATCCATCTTTCTTTCAGCTGTAGCAATATCAGCATCTGACTTAGCTGAAGCTATTTGAGGTATTGCTCTATTTTCCAAATATCCACCTTGAGTTGATATTCTAAGGATTGAATAAGATATAAGAAGTAGACCCATGAAATGTAATTCTTCTCTAATATCATCTTCTATTCTCTGCTCAAATGCTGCCCTATCCTCATTTATCTGCTCCACAGTAAGAGTTGATATTATTCCCCTTAGTTTACCTTCAAGAATTTGTTCTACCATACTACTTATAACGGATACTGTATTTTGTGCCCCACCACTACAAAATTGTTCTACTGCCTTAAGTATGCTATCAGTATTATTATTTACTTTTACTATGGCTGTTCCAACTATATTTACAAATATTCCCTGCTTAGAAGGTGCCTCATTTACATCTGTGGTCATGCTAATGTTTTCCAAAGAAATAGTGCATGAAGTCTCTAAAAATGGAACCATAAGTCCACCTTTACCAGACAATACCCTTTTCTTCAAGCCTGTAATTACCATTGCCTTATCTGCCGGTACTTTTCTCCAGAAAAGTAACAAAATAAGTAAAATTCCTACTATTCCCCCTACAATAAATATGTAATCCATTAAAAAACCCCCTTTTTGAAATTATACTAATCTCCCTATGTCCTTTATACCTATATGCTATTATAATAAACAATATATTAACAATTGTAATCTAATTGTAACCAAGATTCCCTCTTAGTTTATTATCTCAATGTTTTTAATCTCATTTTCATATATCTCATATAGTTTCTTGTTAACTTGAAGGTCTATACTAGCTATCTCTGGATCATTATCTATTGCTTTAATATAGTCTGTGCATTTACCTTGCATTATTTCTCCATCTTTTAGGGTTATCTTTACTTTCTTACCACAATAATCAGATAATCTCATTTTTTCAGCTCCTTTTATATTCATTATCTATCTATTTAAACTTATTTCAATTTTATTATCCCATATTTTCGTCTTTTTGCAAATACAATAAAAAAGAAGCCTTTCATAAATTCAGTGAACTTATGAAAGGCTTCCAATGGGAGCTTACTACATCATGCCGCCCATTCCACCCATGCCGCCCATGCCGCCCATAGCTGCCATTGGGTCATCCTTCTCTATGTCTACTACTGCTCCTTCTGTAGTAAGGACCATAGCCGCAACTGAAGCTGCGTTTTGTAATGCTGATCTAGTTACCTTAGTTGGGTCTACTATTCCTTCTTCTATCATATTTACATATTTTTCATTTAAAGCATCAAATCCAATTCCATCTGCTGCTTCTCTTACTTTTTCAACAATAATTGAACCTTCAAGTCCTGCGTTAGCTGCGATTTGTCTAACTGGTTCTTCTAATGCACGAAGGATAATGCTGATACCTGTTCTTTCATCACCTTGAGTATTCTCAATTAGTTTTGCTACAGCTGGAATTGAGTCTATTAATACAGTTCCACCACCTGGTACTATTCCTTCTTCTACTGCTGCACGTGTTGCTGCAAGAGCATCTTCTATCCTAAGTTTTCTTTCTTTAAGTTCAGTTTCAGTTGCAGCACCAACTTGGATTACTGCTACTCCACCTGATAGTTTTGCTAGTCTTTCTTGAAGCTTTTCACCATCAAATTCAGAATCAGTTTCTTCAAGTTGAACTCTTATTTGTCTTACCCTGTTTTTGATTTCTTCTTGGTCTCCTGCTCCATCAACTATTACAGTTGTTTCCTTATCAACTTTAACCTTAGCAGCTCTACCTAACATATCAATAGTAGCTTCTTTTAAATCATATCCTAACTCTTCTGATATAACAGTACCACCAGTAAGTATTGCAATATCTTGTAACATTTCTTTTCTTCTATCTCCAAATCCTGGTGCCTTAACAGCTATACAATTAAATGTTCCTCTTAATTTATTAACTACTAATGTAGCCATTGCTTCTCCTTCAATATCTTCAGCAATAATAAGAAGAGGCTTACCTTGTTGAACTATTTCTTCAAGTATAGGTAAAATTTCTTGTATACTATTTATTTTCTTATCTGTAATTAAAATATAAGGATTGTCTAATTCTGCAATCATCTTTTCAGTATCTGTAACCATATAAGCAGAAACATATCCCCTATCAAATTGCATTCCTTCTACAACTTCTAATGTAGTTCCCATGGATCTGGATTCTTCAACAGTTATAACTCCGTCATTGCCAACTTTCTCCATAGCTGCAGCAATTAAATCTCCAATTTCTTCTTCACCAGCAGATATTGATGCTACTTGAGCAATAGCTTCTTTTGAATCTACTTTTACTGAGAATCTTTTGATTTCTTCAACAGTTGCACTTACAGCTGATCTTATTCCCTTTTGTAGAATAATTGGGTTTGCGCCAGCAGCTACATTTTTAAGTCCTTCTCTAATAATAGCTTGAGCTAAAAGAGTAGCTGTAGTAGTACCATCTCCTGCTACATCATTAGTTTTAGTAGCTACTTCTTTAACAAGTTGAGCTCCCATATTTTCATATTTATCTTCTAATTCAATTTCACGAGCTATAGTTACACCATCATTAGTAATAAGTGGTGCACCAAATTTCTTATCTAATAC
>CAZIII010000162.1:0-5197 GCA_964539425.1 uncultured Tissierellaceae bacterium
TTAATCCAGGAGAAAATATTATTACTGTAAAAGCAACTGATGGAGCAGGAAATGTGACTATAGTTGAAAGAACAGTATTAGTAGAATTAGAAGCACCAGATATCACAAATATTGAACCATCTGGAAATGTTGAACTTAGAGAAGGGGATATATTAACTGTTAGCTTTAATGCCCCTACAGGTGGAAATGGATACTTTAGAATATTAATGCCATTTGGATTACAAAATGATGAACTAGGAATCCCAATGACAGAAGTAGATGGACTATATAGTGGAACTTGGACTGTACCTGCAAACTTAGTAGCTACAGGACTGAAGGTTCAAGTAGTCTATGTAAATGAATATGGATTTAAGATTACCAAGCTTGCAGAAGGAAGTGTAACTGTAATTGGAAACTTAGTAGATCTAGTAGTCAATTCTATGATTATAGGAAACGAAGCCTTTGATATGGATTATTTAAATACAAATGCATATGCACAATCTAGACTTATGGAAGCTTATAATTCTGGAGAAGAAGTGTATATCAAGCTTAACGAAAATACCATAGTCAATGGAGAAGGTGAAATGATAACAATAAACGAATTACCAGAAGAAGTAAGATATTTTGATATAAATGGAGATATATTGTATTTTGCAAAGTAGGTTCTAAATAAGGCCCCTATTTAAGGGGCCTTAAGATAAAACAAGGAGGTGCAAAATCATAAGAGTGTTGCTAAAAAACTTAAGGAGGTAAATGTTAATGTTAAGAAACAAAAAGATTACCAAAGGACTATCCTTATTGATTACAATGGTGATGGTATTAGGGTATATGACATCATTTGTTTATGCAGAAGACAACCAACTAAGTTCAGCAAGAGTAGACTTAATACAAGAAGCTGCAGAGAAGATTGAAATTGAATTGCAAAAAGATCTTGAAGAAAAAGATCTAGTTGAGATTATGGTATATATGAAGGATCAGGTAGATACAGAAATGGTAGCTCAAGCTACTAGAAAAGCTACATCCTACCTAACACCATATAACACTAAGCTACAAGTTAGAAGGGGAGTAGTAGAGGCATTAAAAGATAAATCAGAAATGACACAATCTAATATCTTAAAATATTTAGAACAAGAAATGGAAATGGGAAATGTAGAAGAGTATACATCATATCATTTAGTTAATATGGTATATGTGAAAGCTACAAAAGAAGTAGTAGAAAACATTTCTTATATGAGAGAAGTAGAAAAAATATACAAAAATAAAGTTCATATGATGGAAACTCCAATAATTGCTGAAGATGTGGAACCAGCAGCAGAAGGAGTAGAATGGAATATAACAAGAGTAGGAGCAGACCAAGCTTGGGATCTAGGCTACGATGGTACAGGTGCAGTAGTAGCTAATATAGACTCAGGAGTAGATTGGACACATCCAGCTCTAAAAAATCACTGGAGAGGATATAACTCAAATACAGATGAAACTAATCCAGCAGGAAACTGGTTTGACCCAGTATATAACACCCAATTACCAGCTGACTCAGACAGTCACGGAACTCACGTAATGGGTACAATGATTGGTCAAGAGCCAGATGGAAGCAATCCAGTAGGAGTAGCACCAGGAGCAAAATGGATAGCAGCTAGAGTATTTAACACAGCTGGATCCACTACAGATGCAATATTACTATCAGCAGCACAATGGATAGTAGCACCAGGTGGAGACCCAGATGCAGCTCCAGACGTAGTAAACAACTCATGGGGTGGGGGAGCAGGAATCGATGATTGGTATAGAGATGCCGTAAGAAACTGGAGAGCAGCAGAAATATTCCCAGTATTCTCAGCAGGAAACCAAAGAACAGGGGAACCTGCACCATGGCCAGGATCCATATCAGTACCAGCAAACTACCCAGAATCATTTGCAGTAGCAGCAGTAGATAGATATGATGCAATAGCATCTTTCTCAAAATTAGGACCATCACCATATGATGAATCCTTAATAAAACCAGAAATATCAGGACCTGGAGTAAGTATAAAATCATCAATACCAGGAGGATATACAAGTGGCTATTCAGGTACATCAATGTCAGCACCACATATATCCGGAACAGTAGCATTATTAAGATCAGCTAACTCTGCATTAACTGTAGATGAAATAGGTCAAATCATAAAAGATACAGCAGATCCATTGACTAATAGCACATACCCAAGTTCACCTAATATGGGCTTTGGATATGGAATGGTAAATGCATTTGAAGCAGTATCACAAGTAGCAGCAGGAACAGGATATATGGCAGGAAGAGTATTACAAGATGGAGAAGACTTAGAAGATTTAGTAATAAGACATGACCAAGAAATATTTGAAACATATACAGGATCAGACATAGAAATAACAGCAGAAATAACAGATGACATAGCAGTATTAGAAGCAGAATTACTAGTAAAACAAGAAGGTAAATCCTATTGGATGCTAGTACCAATGAACAAGGTATCAGGAGACCACAAAGACGGAATATACAAAGGAACCATCACCTATGATATGTTACTTGGAGATAGCCTTGTATATAAAATAAGAGCAAGAGATTATGCAGGAGAAGTAGTAGTATCACAGGATTACAGAGTAGATATAAGCTTTGGTGTAATACCTGGAGAATATACACAAGGATTTGAAAGCAATGTAAATGGTTGGACTATGGATGGAGTTTGGGAATGGGGTCTACCATCAGGAACAAGCCCCGCACCATATGAAGGAGAACAAGTAGCAGGAACCATATTAAATGGTAACTACACTGCAAGTGCAGATAGTTGGATGATAGCTCCTCCTATAGATTTAAGAGATAATACATTAGAAGCAGCTTCACTAAGATATTATCAATGGTATGATATAGAGAACAATTATGATAAAGCTTATGTACTAGTCACAGATGACTATGGTACTACTTGGACACAAGTTGCTCTTTATACAGGACCAGGAACAACATGGACAGAGCAAACCGTAAATCTTGATGAATATATTGGTTCTATTAATCCAGTATTTGTAGCATTTAGATTTACATCTGATGGTTCTATGCATAAAACTGGATGGTATATAGACAATGTAAGATTGTTTGAAAGAGACAATGAAGCACCAGCAGTGCCAACTAACTTTAAGGCAGAAGCTAGTTTGTTAGGAATTAAATTAAGTTGGACACATTCACCAGACGCAGATATTTCTCATTATAATATTTATCGTAGTGAAGTAGCAGGAGGAGAATATGAGTTATTAGAAGAAGCTTCTCTTAATAGTTATATTGACTCTGATGTAGTTGTTGGAACAACATATTATTACGTGATTTCAGCACAAGATACTTCAAGAAATGTTAGTGATTACACAGTAGAAGTATCAGCTACTCCTATGGAAGCAGAAACATTATTCTCTACTGATTTTGAAAATGATAATGGAGGATTTACAACAGGCGTTACAGCGGGTACTCCAAATCCATGGGAATGGGGAGTTCCAGTAACAGGCCCTAACGCAGCATTCTCAGGTGAAAAGCTATGGGCAACTGATCTTGATGCAAATTATGCACATTATACAGATGCATATATAGAAACTCCAACTATAGTAATCCCAGAGGATAAGCTAGGAATATTATCCTTTAATCATTGGGTAGAGATGGAAGGTACAACAACTCTATACGACTACGGTCAAGTACAAATCTCCAAAGATGATGGTGCTACTTGGACTAATATTACACCTGCAGCAGGTGGAAAATATGGTAGAAGAGTTCAAGCATGGGCTAATGAAGAGATTTATTTGAACGGATATGTAGGAGAAACTATTAAATTAAGATTCTTCTTCCATTCAGACGTATCAGGTGCTTATCCTGGATGGTATATTGATGATGTAAATGTAATGGCTATTGATTATGTAGCTCCAGAACCAGTAGAAGGCGAAGTAATAATCTATGATGATGGAACTGCAGAAGATGCACTAGTATTAAATGGAGCAGGAAATGGATTAGCAGTAAGATTTACTCCATCTGCATACGGAATAGTAGAAGGTGTAAATATTTATCTATGGGATAATTCATGGCCAACACCAGGCGGAAATAGACTAGGATTTGTTATCTATGATGAAAATGGCACTCAAATTGGAACACCTCTATATGTGGATAACCTAGTTAGAGGAGGATGGAACACAATAGATCTTTCAGAATTTAACTTCTCTACAGCTAGTGATTTCTATATATCAACTATGCAAGATGCAATAGGTGATAACACTCCAGGAACAGGCTTAGATGACAATGTTAGTTCAGATAGGTCAAAATCTTATTTGAATATTGGAGGAGAATTGACTCCATTAGCAGATGAAGGACCTGACTATGCTTACGCTATTATGATACGAGCAATAGTAAATTATGAAGACGCTGAGGAAACTGTTGATAATATCATGGTTAATAGAGGTATATCAATTAAGAAACCTATGGTGAAAAATAATAATTCATTAAGATTATTGTCTGATGAAGCTGAAGTTAAAAAAGCAGATTATGTAGATCCAATAGCACCAAATTTCAACTTAAAGAAAGTTGAAGTAAATAATTATGAAACTGTCTCAGATATAGAAGTAGCTAATACTCCTATGGCAAGAGGTGGCGGAATTCCTATAACTGATGCTGTAGTTACAGTATTAGAAACAGGAAGAAGCGTTAAAACAGATCCTATTTCAGGAAAATATAGTATGAGAGCTCCTATGGGAACTTATACCCTAAGAGCAGAAGCTTATGGATTCTATTCTGCAGAAGCAGAAGTTACTGTAGAAGAAGATTTAACAGTAAACAATACATTTATACTAGAACCAAAGCCTCAAGGAACTATAATAGGTAGCGTATTTGATAGATACTATGATGATGCTGCAGCTTATGCAGTTATAAGAGTAGTTGAAGATTCAAAAATACCAGCAGTTACAGCAGATGCAGAAGGTAACTTTACTATTCCTAATGTATATGAAGGAGTATATACACTTAAGGTAATAGCTGATGGATTTGATCCTGGTGAAGTTACTGTAGAAGTAGTTGGAAATGAAATAACTAATGTAGATATACCTCTAAAGAGATTCGTAGGTTTCGAAGATGAGATAATCTATGATGACGGAACAGGTGAAAATGCCCTTGTACTAAATAGTGCAGGATATGGATTAGCAGTAAGATTTACACCAGAACAATTTGGTAAAGTAACAGGCGCTAATG
>CAZIII010000163.1:0-5186 GCA_964539425.1 uncultured Tissierellaceae bacterium
ATTCTGATGACGTATTGTGGTTTGGAGGAGGAACAATAAGGATAGACCACAACATGTAGTGGTTTGAGGATGAAATTTGGGTCGAAAATCGGTGGGAAAACACCGTTTTTGACCCTTTAAAATAGGGTGTTTTATAGATGACATTGGATAAATAGAGATATAGGAAGATTAAATGGTTAAAGAGGTTGATATGGTGATAGATGAATTATATGTTTGACTTTAAAGATATCAGGTTATGTCGTTAAAATCCATACGTAATTTAAAGCCTATTGCAACTATTACAGTTGGTTACACCGGTATTATGACATCAGAAAAAGCAGAAATATAGTTAAACACAGAAATATACTTAAACTTGACATTTGTTATTTGTCAGTGTATAGTTACAATGAACTAAATAATCTCGGTAGGTGAGGTTACTATAAGGATATGGGTTGCTGCCGTAAAAGGATGGAAACATTCTGAACTGGTTAGCAGGTTTTGTCGCAAGGCATAACCTAATGCAATTTCAGCGCCTTATAGTGCTAAAACTTGAACGATGATGTACGTTAATCTTCCATTTCAGGTTTTATGGAAGTTTTTTATTTTTTTGGAGGTGATCTAAATGGATCCTGATGGTAGTCGTTATTTAATAGAGGATGGTTGAATTATAATTAGATAATATTTATTTTTGTTATATCTCTTATCTTATTTACATAATTCTTCTAATCCTTCTATATTATTTTTTAAATTTAAAATTATAATTAAATACAATATTTAAAATGGTTATAATAAACATGACAATTAGTTTAGTATTGTCTTTTTGGAGGTGTATTAGATGAAAAATATAAAAGATATTAAAGAAATCAACAAAAACCTAAGAGATATGAGTTCAAAAAAAACAGATATAATTCTTAAAGAATTAGATTCTTCACTTAATGGATTATCTAGTATAGAGGCTGATAATAGACTGGATCTTTATGGACCAAATGAAATAGTCTATGGTAAAGGTAATCCTTGGTATTCATATTTACTAAGCTCATTCCTAGATCCTTTTATTTTAATATTAACTGCTATAGTTTTATTATCCTATTTTACGGATATTGTATTTGCTCCTATAGGAGCAAAAAGTTGGATTACTATAATTATAATTTCCATTATGATTATAATAAGCGTGGTTCTAAGATTTACTCAAGAATATAAATCTCAAATAACGGCTGATAATTTAAAAGATCTTGTGCCAACTACTACTTCTGTTGAGCGTGAAGGTGAAAATCCTAAAGAGTTCATCATGTCAGAAGTAGTACCAGGTGATATTATTCACTTGGCAGCCGGCGATTTAATACCTGCTGATATGAGAATTATAGAATGTAAAGACCTCTTTATAAGTCAATCCTCCCTAACAGGTGAGTCAGAGCCAGTGGAAAAATTCCCATATAATGAAAACAATTATACAAATAAAAATGTATCTGATTTAAATAATATTCTTCTTATGGGTACCATAGTAGTCAGTGGTTCAGCAAAGGGTATTGTATTACAAACAGGTAATAATACCTATTTTGGCACAATTGCCGAATCTATAGCAAAGGATGTTGGTGAAACCAGCTTTGAAGAAGGAGTAAAGAGCGTTAGTGTATTACTAATTCGTTTTATGTTTATTATGGTGCCGATAGTATTTTTAGTTAATGGACTTACAAAGAAAAATTGGATTGAGGCACTGCTATTTTCCATATCCATAGCTGTTGGTCTAACTCCAGAGATGTTACCAACACTTGTATCTACAAACTTAGCCAAGGGAGCAATATCCCTTTCAAAGAAAAAAATCATAGTTAAAAGGTTGAGTTCTATACAGAATTTTGGTGCAATGGATATATTGTGTACAGATAAGACTGGAACATTAACTCAAGATAAGATTATTCTTGAAACCCACCTAGACGTTTTAGGAAATAAAAATGATAGGGTCCTTAGACATGGATATTTAAATAGTTACTATCAAACGGGATTAAAAAACCTATTGGATATTGCTGTGATTGAATACGGAAATCAATTAGGATTTAATAAAGTCACAGGGACTTATAAAAGAGTTGATGAAATACCTTTCGATTTTACTAGACGTAGAATGTCTGTAGTTGTAGAAAGTGAAAATGGTAAGAGGCAGCTAATAACTAAAGGTGCGGTTGAGGAGATGTTATCTATATGCTCACTTGTTGAAATAGATAATGAGGTATTGCCCCTAACTGAAAATCTAGTAAAAAAAGTTATGACTATGGTTACTAAGCTTAATGAAGAAGGTATGAGGGTACTGGCAATTGCACAAAAAAATGATGTGCCTTCTGAAGATATCTTTAGCATCAAGGATGAGAGTAATATGGTCTTAATAGGATATATGGGATTTCTTGATCCTCCAAAGGATACATCTATTACAGCTATAAAAGCATTACATGATCATGGTGTTGAAGTGAAGATATTGACCGGAGATAATGATATAGTTACTAAAAAGATAGCTAAAGATGTGGGTATTCCTATATACAATGTGGTTTTAGGTGCTGATATAGATAATATCTCTGATGAAGAATTATATAAATTAGCATCAAAATCAAGTATATTAGCTAAATTATCACCTATTCAAAAAGAAAGGGTCATCTCAGTCTTACAAGCTAATAAACATGTAGTTGGTTTTCTTGGTGATGGTATCAATGATGCTCAGGCATTGAAACAAGCTGATGTAGGGATCTCAGTTGACACTGCAGTAGATATAGCTAAGGAGTCTGCAGATATAATAATGTTGGAAAAAGACTTAAATGTACTTGAAGAAGGTGTTATCGAAGGTAGAAGAGTTTTCGGAAATATTATTAAATATATTAAGATAACTGCCAGTTCTAACTTTGGTAATGTTTTCAGTGTATTAATAGCCAGTGCATTTTTGCCATTCTTACCAATGTTGCCTATACAATTACTTGTACAGAATCTGTTATACAGTATTTCTCAAATATCCATGCCTTGGGATAATATGGATGATGAATACTTGAGGGAACCACAACAATGGGATGCTGGAGAAATAGGTAAGTTTATGATTTATATAGGACCTATAAGTTCCTTATTTGATATTATTACATTTGCTATCCTGTGGTTTGTATTTAAAGCTAATACAGTAGAAATGATGCCATTCTTCCAAGCAGGATGGTTTGTTGTAGGCTTAGTTACTCAGACCTTAATAGTTCATATGATTAGAACTAGAAAGATACCTTTTTTACAAAGCAATGCTTCCATGCCTGTTATGATAATGACTGGATTTATTATAGTTTTAGGTATAATAATTCCATTTACACCAATTGGTGCTTATATAGGCCTTGCTTCATTGCCAGTAAGATATTTTATATGGCTAATTGGTATATTGATTGCTTACTCTTTATGTATAGAAATAGCTAAGAAATTATATATCAAAAAATTTAATAGCTGGATTTAATTATTTAATCTCCACAGCCTTAAAGAGTAAATACTCTTCGAGATAAACCCTCAATAATGCAGTAATACATGGTATATTAATATATGTATATATTAATATACCATGTAGTGGGGTTTATGAAAAGACAACCAGAAAAATCCTGCAAGTTCCAAAACCTTATCGGTTGCAACACCAAACATAACTATTAAGAAATCAAGGGATGCTGATAAAAGAAGAACCATATGGCTACCAATGGAGGAAGAAAAACTAGATGAAGTGTGTAATGAACTAGGAATAGAAATGACTACAGAACCAAACTGTTATATAGAAAGCAGCAGGGATGAAAGATTTTCAAATATACTAACAGATAAAAATGTAAATATAGATGAACTAAATTATTTGATGAAAAGATTTGATGGTCTCAGCCCAAGGGAGATAGAAAAATTCTATGCAGTGTCGACTCCATGTATGAATTTGAACTCTTTGATGGTATAAAGACTGTTGAGAATTATGGAAGATATATGATATCTGAATCAGGTCGATTTGAATATGACCATAATCTAGAAGACTATGTTGATTTTAAAAGGTATGGCCAAGTAAAAACAGCAAACGAAACTGGAGTATTTTCTGATAAGGGATATGTAATTCAAAGAGGCAGGTAAAGGATGTGCTTTCCATAGAAATTCCTGAAGAAAAGACAAATGGTTTAAAGAAATACATAACCAGCAATTAATTAGGTTTAACTTATCCTAATTAATTGGGTATAATATCATTAAATGAGAGATACAGACATAAAAAGCTAGCAATTGATGGTATAATAAATATAGAATACATATAGGCAGGAGGGAAGTAGATGAAGATATATTTTGATATGAATATATACAATAGGGTATTTGATGATCAAACACAGATGAGAATAAGATTTGAGTCTATGGCAATAGATATCTTATTTGAACTGGTTGAAAAGAAAAAATATGAATTAGTATGGTCCTTTATTTTAGAATATGAAAATAGTAGAAATCCCCTTATAGAAAGAAAACTCAATATTATATCTATTTCTACCATGTGTAATGAGATAATAGAGCCTAATGATAGTATTAAACTAATAGCTAAAGATATAGTTATGAAATCAAATGCTAAAGATAAAGATGCATTACATCTCGCTTCAGCTGTATATGGAGGTTGCAAATGTTTTATAACCTGTGATGATAAATTTATAAAGACAATAGAAGGAAATAGGGATAACTTGAAGGATATAATTAAAGGTATTAAACTTTATAATCCTATAGATTTTCTTAGAAAGGAGATGTATATTGATGTTATTGAATGAAAAAAGCAAATTGACAGATAGAGAAATAATAGAAAAAGGCTCTAGAGCATTAATAAAGGAACTAGGGTATTCTGGATTCTTACGATTTATACGCCACTCCGAAGGAATAAGTAAAGAAGATTATTTGAAACTAGAAGATGAAATATTTGATGATCTGTCTTTAGATGAAATATTTGATAATGCAAAGAAACACTGGGAAAGTAGATAATAATTAATTATATAAATTACAAAAAACAAAGTTCTCGTATCAATTATTATTCGAGGGTTTTGTTTTTTATGATTTTAATGAAAAAGGGTTGTTATGTTCTCATAAATTCAGAAACATATCCTTCCACCTAGGGGTGCTATCTCTCTACGACATCCTTATTGACCACTCAAAGCACGTGGAGACAGTTGTATTGATAACAAGAAAAGAGCAGTAAAAGGCTTGAAATA
>CAZIII010000164.1:0-5095 GCA_964539425.1 uncultured Tissierellaceae bacterium
TTTTTCCAGAACTTCTTCATTTTCCTTTTGAAGTTCTTCCTTTTCTAAATTGATAAATTCTATTTCTGACTTCAGTTGTTCTGTTTCATTCTTTAAGTTTTCCCTAAGTTCAGTAACTTTAGCCTCTAATTCTTTAATGGTACTTTTTGATAAAAGTTGATGGTCCTCAGACCTTTTAAATATGGATAGGTATATATCTTTAAGTCTTTGTGTATGCTGTTCTATTAGTCTTAATTCTTCTTTAGTGGCCAACTTTATATTGTCTTCGGTAATAAGTGATTTCTCTGCAGCTGCTATAACAGCAGCTAAGACTTCCCCTCTTGTTAGACTATCATCGGTTTCTTTTATCCTGGCTTCAAGCTTATCAAAAGCACTGGATACCTCTTCATTTGTCTTTATTGATAGAGTTTTAGGTTGGTTTTCAAACATTTTGTGGCCTCCTTTTGTTAGTTTACCATTTTATATTAGGTTTACCATATATTATTATGGTTTACCCTTATATACCAATGGTTTATCATAGTATACATATATTATATACTATAATATAGGCATAAGCAATAGAGATATTATAAATTTATAATGATTTGCCATAAAACTGAAAGAAATTCTAGGGTGTGTTATAATTTAAGAAAAATATCTCTTAGAAGGGGTGAATTTATTGAAAATAAATGAATTATGGAGCCTTGAAAATGAAGAAATTTGGTTGATTGCTTTAGATAGTTATTGGAATTTAGTAAAACCATCTAATTTAGAACTGGAAAAAAAGATAGATAACTTGAAAGTTAATGATGTTCGGGAAATGGGACTCGATAAATTTTATGAGTTTCTTATATCCGATTATTTTAGGTGGAAATATACTGATGCTAGATGGATAAATAGATATATAGGACATTTTTCAAAATATGTTGAAGATGAAAAATTGGACGAGTTGCAAAACATTAAAGAACAGCTTTTTTCATTTGATCTAAATAATGTTGAACTAGGTTTAAAAGTTGCCTCTCAAATAAAAGGACTTGGAATAGCAGGTGCTTCTGGTTTATTATCCATATTATTTCCCAAATACTTTGCTACTGTAGATCAGTTTATAGTTAAGACACTAAGAAGTATAGATGAATTCTCTAATAATGAAACTTTAAAAGACATGAATCCAGAAAATCTAACTACTAAAGATGGGATTATGCTTATTAATATAATGAAATATAAGGCCCATAAATTAAATGATACATTTGGTACTGACTTTTGGACTCCGAGAAAAATTGATAAAATCCTATGGGCTACTAGAAATGGTTTTATAAAAGATTTTGATAAGGCTACCGATAGGCAGGAAAATTCTACTGGTTCAAAAATAAATAATCTATCTAAGATAAGCATACATGATTATATCAGTGATAACAGTATCACCTCCGAAAATAAAAAAATCCTAAAGTCTTTATTTATCAATTATCTTAATAATGAACATCCTCACATAAACACTGTAAATACATACTTTACTGATGCTATTTTTATTTTAAACAATAAATCTTCTCTAGACCTAGATTTTATAGATACTCTTTATAATGATATAAATTTTGAGATTTATTATAATAAACTGGTAACCCATTTTACTAAGAAGAATTGGAGTATAGATAGGTCTACAAATCAAGCTAAATTATATGTTAGAGTCATTTCTTTATTTAAGGATTTTTTAATGCAATAATACCTTAAATTCCTCTTCTTTCAATGTGTCTTTAGGGTATACCCTATCAGGTACATATGAAATTTTCAAAAATGTATAGATTTTATGGCCTTTTTGAGTTATAATCTTCTTAAAAGTGTACTCTTGTTTTTTTATACCCTAAAAGTACATAAGGAGGTTTTAGAATGATATTTGGATATATAAGAGTTTCAGATGAGGATCAAAATCCCCAAAGGCAAATTGAAGCCTTAAAGGAATACGAAAAGGAACTAAAGGATCAAAATATCTATATAGACAAACAATCAGGAAAAGATTTTAATAGGGATAATTACCTAGAACTAAAAAAGATTCTTCGTGAAGGTGATACCTTAATAGTTAAAGAACTAGATAGGTTCGGTAGAAACAAGCAGATGATAAAGGATGAGTTGTCCTGGTTAAATAATAAGGGGGTAAGGGCTAAAATTTTAGATATACCTACCACCCTAATGGATCTTCCAGAGGAAAATACTTGGGTTATTAAGATGGTAAATAATATTCTTATTGAAGTTTTAGGGTCCATTGCTGAAGAAGAAAGAAATAAGATCAAGAAAAGGCAGGCTGAAGGAATTGCCATAGCAAAAAGAGAAGGTAAATATAAAGGAAGGAAGCCCCAGGAATTACCTAAGAACTTCCCTAGTCTCTATAATAGATGGAAAGAAGGATCGATTACTGCTATTGAATTTACAAAGTTACTAGGATATAAGAGCAGGAATACTACCTATAAAAAGATTAGGCAGTATGAGGAAGATAAATGAAAAAAGAAGCATAATCTTTTTAAATATGTAATGTGATTTTATCTAAAAGGGACTAATTATTTTTTCAATAATTAGTCCCTCAGATTTTATTAAATTATTCTATCCCTATTAAAGTAATAGTCTGATTATTAAAGCTGGCTATGCCATAAGCAGTATTTTTTATTGTACCACCAAAAGCATTTTTTGCTGAAAATTGAGAAGTTATAAATAAATCATTAAGTTCTACTTTTTGGCTGTATCCTGCATCAGATAATATTTTATTTACTTCATTTACTCTTTCTTCACTATTAATATCTATATAATTTGTCTCAATATGTTTATATGATTTTTCATCATTTAGATTCTTCACTACTAATTTTTTTAATTCAGTATGATTACCATCCCATGCACTAAATTGATTTCTAATCCAGTTATTCCTTTTTGTATTATAATCAATACTTTCCATAGATGTGCTAGTAGTGCCATCACTATTAACAGCTGCTAATAGTAAGACTGGTCCATCTTTACCCTTTTTTATATCTCCAAAGGTAAAAACAGTTGATACTTTTGATTCATTATTCAAAGTAAATTCTTTCACTCCATCAATAATTGAATTGACAACATCTTCATTATTCTCGCATAATACACCAGCTATTACTGAAATCTCATCTGAACCTTCTAAATCAACAGTTTCAATAGAAATAAGTTCACCTTTGTTTTCCTCCACAATCCTCCATACAGATTTTTCGAACTCATTTTCACCTGGAATATCAGATGGATTTTCCTCTTCTATTTCAGAAGGAGTCCCTTTTTCCTTATTTATCTGGTCATTTGTGTTTGTATCTGAAATTGAGGTGGCAGAATCATTCGGTTTCTGATTATCAGTATTTGAGCTACCTATCCCTATTATTAATAGGAACCATATACCAAAAATCACTGTGAATCCAAGTTTCTTCTTTTTATTGAATTCCTTTTTTGTAATCCACATAAAAGGGATTCCTATGTAAGGCATAAAAATTAGTAGTGCCCAAAGAACCCATCCTTTCTTATACCATTTCACTTTTTCATCCATAGTAAAACCCCTCCTATTATAATATTTATTGTTAATTTAATTCCATCTTACCCTAAATCATACAACTTGTCCATTATAAGGCAATCTAAACATCAATAGTATTACAAAAAGATAGTAGAACTAATTAAAAAATTTGCCTTTAATATCATTAATTCTGAAACTATTCTACATAAAAAATATAAGTTGGTGCAAGCATACCCCCACTAAAACCCCAAAAAGAGAAGGTAAATATAAGGGAAGAAAGCCCCAGAAATTACCTAAGAACTTCCCTAGTCTTTATAATAGATAGAAGAAAGAATCTATTACCTCTGTTGAATTTACTAAATTACTAGGTTATATAAGTAATATTATAATACTTCCTCATAAATTTGACATTTATGTTTGAAGGATTCTACACCACCTTCTAAATAATTCACTATCTGTTTTTTTATATTTTTTTCCGTTGGGTAGCCTGTTAATTCAACCCAACCATTTTCATTGTCTGAGCCCATAATTATTACCTGTTCAGCTTTAGAATTCGTTACAATAGTAGCATTATGAGTGGCTATTATTATTTGTCTTTTCTCTTTAATATCCCTCAGTTGTTTGACTAAATTTTTATAAATATATTGATTGTCCAAATTATCTTCAGGTTGATCTATTATTAAAGGTCTATAATCATCAGAATACTCGCTATATGCAAGTATAAAAGTTAGCATAGCGACTACCTTTTGACCCAATGATAAGGTTCTTACATCTTTAAATAAAACTGAGTTATTAGAAGAACTCTCCTTGCTGTTAACATTGAACTCTAGTCTAAATTCCTCTTTTTCAGTTATATAAGTCTTTAAATAATCAATAATAAAACTTATATTTCTATCCTGGACTATGCTAGTTGATATTTTTTCTATTAATTTAAGTTCATTATCTTTATCAATAAAATTAATTCCTTCTTCCACTAATTTCTTCGACTTCTCCTGCAAAAAGTCACTGATAGGAACTATTTTATTTATTTGTGAAAAGTCTTTAGCAAATATCAATTTTAAAAGCTCTTGTAATCCAATCTTGGAATCTAAAGCATACAAATATTCTATAATATCTTTACTGAAGATATTATAATTATTGTAGTATCTTTTATTCATATTAATATCATATTCTAATAGCTTTTCAAATGAAATTGAGTAAAAGTTAGCATTTTGTGAATATATAATTCTTAAAACTTTATCCTGGGTATTATTAAAATTATCTATTATCTCATGTACTTCATTTTTTCTTATTTCCATAATATTTTCCACATTACTTAATAATTTTTTTAAACCACTAGCTTTTTTTATCCTAATAATTTTATTTGGATTTTCTAAAGTATGATTTTCAAACATTTTATTATATATAAAATGGTTAATCTCATCACTACTGGCCGTCTGTACTAATTCATTTACTGAATATCTCGTATCAAAAAAACTTTCAAGCAATTTTGTCTGTGATTCATCTGCATATAAAAATATATCATCATTTTTATAATCAACCCTATATATCTCTAAAAATTCCTTTCTTGTAAATGATGATACTTCTGCTTCCATAAATGAATATTTTTTA
>CAZIII010000165.1:0-5068 GCA_964539425.1 uncultured Tissierellaceae bacterium
TCTTTATAACGATATTTTTCTGATTCAATAAAATTATGCCAATCTTCTTTTACTTTTTCAACCTTTACTTCATGCTTCTTTTTAGTAGTATCTACATTTCGAATAAGTAAAGCTGAATAAGTATCTCTACCCACTAAATAACCATCAATCTCTGTTTCTCTTTGAGATAAATCTTTTTTAATTCTTTCTCCTGTCACATGATTAAATTGACTTAAAGCTGTATCATAAGTATTTACTTCTTCATAAATGCCTTCAATACAATTTAATTTATTTTTTAATAATTCAATTAAGGTTGCCGGGGCATTTTCTCCTACTAATTTGCCAAATCTCTTCGAGCTCATATAACGACCTGTATCAGGATGTATTATTGCTTCTCCATTTTTTGTTAATTCCTTCCAATTCATTTGCTCAATTAAAATATGGTCGCCTGATTCAATAATTTGATTGGCTATCATATTCAATAACTCTCTTCTTTGAGTAGAAATCTTATGAGAAATATCCTGTAATTGACCTTGGGTTTTTTTATAATTATTCGATTTCACCCAAACTTTTTTGCCTTTATTAATAGTCCCATCTTCATTGTAATTATTAGAATTATTTGCTCTTCGCTGTCTATCTAATTTTCGTTGCAAAATACGCTGTTTTCGCTTTGAATTTTGAATCAATTCAATAGATGACCCCAATTGAACTTGTTCTGTATTTTGACCGTCAAACCAAGCTACTGTTGTCGCTCCAATATCAACACCTACACGATTACCTTTAGCTAAAGGTTTACGTGTTTTGGGTTTAATGATATTATCTTTAAGAATGATTTCAATATAATAATAATCTTTATTTTTACGTTGTTTTCTTTTTAAACGGACTAATCCGCTACTTTCATTAGTAATCCAACCATTTCTATTTTGTTTAATTTGCTCCAAAACATCATAAGCATATTGGTCGTTTTTATGAACTTTAATTTTAGCTTTGATTATTTTTGCTACATTAGGGCTTCCCATTTCTACCTCTCTGGTAACTGGATTTACTTTGATAGAACCACCACCCCCAGCTGGAATTTGAGACTCAAAAGAATCCAAACCTTCGTTTTTACGTTTATAGTGAATCTTTCCACTTTTATAAGCTTTATTTAAACTTCCTCTAACAATCGTTGTATTAATTTCAGAGGTCAATAAATGATTTTGATATTGAGGTCTTTTTCTTAGCAATTCCATACCTAGGGTTTTGCGAACACCTTCTGGGGTTGCATTATATTTAATAATGAAGTCTCTTTTATTTTTGCCAAATAATCTTTTCTTACAAGCTTCTGTTTCGTCTAAATATTTAATTCGTTGTACTTCAGCTATGTATTCTTCATCTCTTTTTAAATTATCAAGACGCTTATTTAATTCAAAAGCTAATTCATTATAATATCTGGCCATAATATACAACTTTTTATTTAAATAGTCTTTTTGCCAGGGTTCTAAAATCAAAGGAAAACTAATTGTAAATGCCATACTACACTTCCTTGTTAAAAAATCAAAAGGCCTCCCGCCGGGAAGCCTCTTTTTAAAATTCGTTGTCTTATCATTAAACTATACATCCAAATTACATTTACTAAAAGTAAGGAGAATTTGAAATTTAATGGACCCTGCTGGACTCGAACCAGCGACTACCCCGTTATGAGCGGGGGACTCTAACCAACTGAGCTAAGGGTCCATTCCATCATTTCGTCCTAGCTATTCTGCCACGATTATTATGATGAAAACTTAATTACATTATTCCATAATGCTTTTAACTTCTTTTAGAATATCAGATAAATCTATTGCTTTTGATATGTCTTTATGTTCTTCAATCATTAAATCTAATATATCATTTTTTGAATACTTTTTGTCATTAATTTCTTTAACCTTTTTATCTTCACCTATATTGTTTGAAAGGAGCTCCCGGCGGGGAGCCATCGGTTTATTATCTTCAAAGCCAGAAAACATATCATTGATAAAATCAATTAAATCATCTTCTTCTTCTTTCGTCAAAGGGTCGTTTTCATCATCTAAAATATAAGAAATAGAAAAATCATCTGACTCAAAAATAGGATGGGAAATATCTTTATAGTCACCATTTAATATGTTTCGATACAATTCAATTTCATCATCGTAATCATCAAATTCATCAATCACTTCGAAATTATAACCTCCTTCTTCTATAATATATTCTGATTCTATACTGTTTTCATTAATTGCTAAAAAATTCTTATCTATTTCATCTTCATTAGCAATATCACCTAAAGATATAATATCAATTCCATCTATATCATTGAAATACATAAATTCTTCTAAATCAGAGTCAGTTTTCTTAAGGATGACAGCTTCATCCATGATATAGTTATTTTCGATGAGATAAAGAAGCCCTGCCAGGCTAGTACATAAATTATTATCATTGTCTATTCTTAAATTAAGTATTTCCATATAATGACTCCTCTTCCTATGATAGAATCAGTATAAGGTATTAATTTAAAATAGGCAAAAATGATTATAAGTTGTCTAAAATTTCTTTATACAGGGACTTTACTTCATCATCTTCATTTTCTAAATACTCTTTAATATCTTCGCTTAAACTAGAATGCTTTAAAGACTTCCGATTAAACCAATTACGAATATTACCAACAAACGAACTTTTTTCCAAAGCTTTCTTTTGATTGATTTGATATAAAGTTTCTCCAATGTCTTTCATAATTTGTTCTTTATCTTCTTCAATGATTTGCTTAACAAGTTTTTCTTTCTCTAAAGCATCCATTGATTTTACTTCAATATTGCTTGATTTTAAAGCATCTTTAATTTCTTTAATTTGCAAAAACAATTCCGCAATATCTGCTTTAGTTGATAAATCACGAACTTCATACTCTAATTTATTAACATGACCTCGAATATGTTTTGGATTTTCTTCTAAAATGTTATTAATAATATTTTTCATATTATCATTCCTTTCTATTATTTTTGAATTTGAAAACAGTCAAAAAGGACCCCGCCGGAGGGCTCCTATGTTTCATGAATATAGGTATAACTTCTATTAATTTGATTATTTAAAGAAGTAGTTTAATGAAGCTCTGTTATCTACTGGTGTCGCTGTGTAATGCCAGACTACATTTACATTCGACACTGTTGTCCATAAACTTTTATCTTCTTTAAACTTAGGTATCTGTTTGTTTAAATTTATCATTTTAACTTCAATAGGTTTTTTAATATTTTGTCGATTCAAAATAAGCACTTTATCACTTCCTTTGTAAAATACTAAAATAGTAGTTGCTTTTTGTTTGTAATTATCATATAATTAAAATCAGCAAGAATCAAGGACTAATTATACAATTGAATATTAACTGATGAGCAGGCGTTATGCTAGCTACCTGTGGTCAGTATAATGGAACTTATAATCCAATGTGCTAGTCCTATGAGAGAAAATATAAGCGTCACACCAACGAAAGGTGCGGGTTGAGCTGGACCCTTCTTTTTTATTAGTCAAAAGAAAAACATCGGCGGGCGGTTCTCCTAGGAAATGGGTGGACCTTTCTTCTTTACCACTAATCGGGTGTTTGTAAAGCTTTGACCCTTCATTTTACCTCAAAGTTAATTAGTTAAAGAAGTTGCTTTGGACTAGGAGAAGCATGAAAGGTTCTATCAAATTGACACTCAATTACTATCAGTATGTCTTTTTTACCTTACTGATAGGGTAAATCTCTTGATAGCTCATTCTTCGCTGAACCTCGTCAGTAACTTTCCTATAAGATAGTATTTACAACTCCAAGCTTTAAAATTAGAAAGCTTATTAAATTAACTTCATAGTACAGAAAAGCTTCATAGTATAAGTAGAACTAATAGGTTCAATAAATTATTAAAGTAGCTAATAAATAAGAATTAAATAATAGTAGTAACTATTTAGTAGTTATAATATATAAGGTTTAAGGAATACTATACTAACTGAAGGTAGCTAAAAGAAAGTAATCTAACTCTCCGATTAATTAAACTAATATCTAAAAGACCTCTGCCGGAGGCTCTTTTCATGTAATTGACATTCTTATTTATAATATATATAATTAAATTGAGCGAGCCTTTCCGCGCCTAGGACATATTGTCTGCGTACCAGGAAAGGCCTATTTTTTTAACTATATTCTTTTTCTAAGAACAAAATAAAAGTTCTAAAATATTACTCATATTAAGGTCATATTTTGTATTGTCTATTCTTAAATTAATAGAGCCATCACTACCAGAACTATCAAACTCTTTTATTTTACTTGAAATATTGAATGTCAGAGTTGCCTTATTGCCCAAACTTATATCTAAATTAGAGATTATGTTTAATTCTATGTAGGTATTCTTATTCATTCTATAGGAATGATTAGGATATTTACAAAGATTAGATATTGTTGCATCTTTATGAAAAACAAAACCAGACATATATGCATTTCCTATCTTCTTGCTTATTAGTCTAGAAAACAAATCTCTTCCTTTTGAAAAATGTGATGTATAATACAAAAAAACGATAAAATAATTAAAATCATCTAATTTTTTCTGGTCGTCAATAATATAAACCATCTTTTTTTCATATAAACCTATTAAATCTAAGAAATTTTCTAAAATAATACTTTCTTTTTTAGGTCTTAATATTAACAAGTATATCCCCTCCTATTTAGTCAATAACATTTTATCACCTTAAATCAAAAAAGGCCCCCGGCTGGGGACCTCTTCTATTTCTTTCTCTTCTCAATAATATCAATTACTAAGGCAGTAAAAACAACAACAACTGCAATCATTGTAAATGTAAGCGTAAAGAACTCCATAATAATGGCTCCTTTCTAAATAGCTATCTCATATTTGTAAGAGCCATTATGAGTATAATTAATTACTTGAACATCTTTTAAAGAAGTTCCAAAATAATCTAAAGATTTAGGCAAAATGAACTTAGCTTTAGTATCTTCTAAATGAGAGATATCTGCATCTACTTGTTCTGTCAGTAAATCAATATGACGGTCGTAAATGTGAGCATTAAAAATGTTCCAATGAAGAGTACCAACTTCACGACCTGTTACTTGAGCAAT
>CAZIII010000166.1:0-5057 GCA_964539425.1 uncultured Tissierellaceae bacterium
ATATATCGATAAATTTAACTTTAGATAGGCTGGAACCTATTCCTATTAATTTATTTTGGTTTTCATTCCTAAATTCAACTCCTAGGGCAGCTGCCATTCCCATTCCACCATCTGTTGTGGCACTACCACCTATTCCTATTATAAAGTTCCTACAGCCTTGATTAAGTCCTTCTAGTATTAGTTCACCAGTTCCATAGGTGGTAGTATTCATTGGATTTCTTTCTTCTTCCTTAAGAAGGGGCAATCCTGATACTTTTGCCATTTCAATAACACAAGTATTCCTATCACCAAGAATTCCATATTTGCCCTTAATCTTTCTAAATAATGGGTCTTTAACATCTTTTTCATATATCCTTCCATTAGTTGAACTAATTAATGCTTCTAAAGTTCCTTCTCCCCCATCAGCCATAGGTACTTTTATTATATCTATATCATTAGAAACTTTACTTATGCCAATTTCAATATTATTACACACTTCCATGGCAGACAAGCTTCCCTTAAATGAATCTGGTGCTATGAGAATTTTCATCCAACCCACCTCTTATGATTTAATATATTCTTATTATACTATATCAAGGGAATTTTCTAAAGCAAGAAGGTATTAAAAAGAGCCAGGAATAATTCCTGGCCCATACCTCATTTATATATTATAGGCTTTTGGCAAAAGTTTTTCCAAACTCTCTACAGTTTTCTAATTGTTCTTTATCTGGATTCCAAAGTTCTTTTGAACCGCCTTCTATAACTTCAAATTTTGCATCTTTTAATTTCGATTCAATTATCTCTACTGATTCACCAGACCAACCATAGGAACCAAAGCCCGCTGCTTTCTTATTCTTAAGTCCAAGTCCCCTTAACATTTCTAGTAGTCCACCTGTTGCATGCATTATACCTTTATTAACTGTGGAAGACCCTACTAAGATTCCCTTTGCTTTAAATAATTCTGTTATTACATCATTTTTATCTGTAGTGGCAGCATTAAATAGTTTAACTGTAAGGGTATCATCTACAGATTTAATTCCTTCTGCTATGGCTTCTGCCATTCTTCTAGTTGCATTCCACATAGTGTCATAAACTATTGTCACTTGATGTTCTTGATATGCATCTGCCCATTCTAGATACTTTTCAACTATTTGAGCAGGTTTGTCTCTCCAAATAACACCATGGGATGTAGCTATCATACTAAGTGGTAATTCAAAACTTAGAATTTCCTTAATCTTATTTGATACTAAAGGACTAAATGGTGTTAATATATTTGCATAATATTTTATAGCTTCTTGATATAGTTCTCCCTGATCTACTAAATCGTTATACATTAAATCTGAAGCATAATGTTGTCCAAAAGCATCATTACTAAATAATATATTGTCTCCACTCATATAAGTCATCATACTATCTGGCCAGTGAAGCATTCTTGCTTCTACAAAAGTTAGCGTTGATTCCCCAATATTTAGTGAATCCCCAGTTTTTACTTCTACAAAATTCCAATCTTCATGATAATGTGCTTTTAGTATTTTAGCTCCATTAGCTGTACAGTAAATTGGAGTATTTGGTATTTCCTTCATTAGCAGTGGCAAAGTTCCACTATGGTCTACTTCCCCGTGTTGTGCTATTATATAATCGATTTTATTTAGGTCAACTTCTTTTTTTAAGTTCGCAATGAATTCTTCTGCAAAAGGAGTCCACACTGTGTCTATAAGTACAGTTTTTTCGTCTTTTATCAAGTATGAATTGTATGAAGATCCTCTGTCAGTTGAATATTCATCACCATGAAAGCGCCTTAATTCCCAGTCAATCTTACCTACCCATGTTACTTTATCAGTTACTTTAAAACTCATACTATACCTCCTCATTAATTTAGTCGATTATTTAACTTATACCCAATCCTTCTTAATTAATTCTTATTTAATATTATTCTCCCATTAAATATTTAATATACGGTGAACTAATAGGAATCATAATAACTGTTTCATCATCTATAGACGTTTTATAGGAATTCAATGTAGTATATAATTTGAAGAATTCAGCATCCTGACCATATGAATCATTATAAGTCTTAGCTGCTTCTTTTTCACCTTCTCCGATTATCTCCTGAGCACGTGAATTGGTTTTAGCAATTAACTCAGCTACTTCCCTATCTGCATTGGCCATAATTTTAGTTTTCTCTGAGTCTCCTTGAGATAAATATTCTTGAGCCTTACTCGCTCTTTCAGAAATCATTCTCTTATATACAGATTGCTCATTACTTTCCGGTAAATCAATTCTCTTCATTTGAATATCTACTATTTCAATTCCGTTTAAATTGATTTTAAGTGTCTCATTAATATTCTGTTGAACTACTAAATCTATACTACCCCTATTATTGTCTGCTGGATTGATTATCTCACCATATTCCAATTTTCCAAGCTCATTTCTAACACTGGAATACATGATATCGCTTAGTCTTGCCTCTGCACCATCTATGGTTTTTAGTGTTTCTAACATCTGTATAGGATCAGTTATCTTCCACAATGTGTAATAATCAACAAGTATCCTCTTTTTATCAAATGTATTTATTTCTGTAGCAGGTACATCATAAAAAAGTACATGTCGTGGTAGTTTTGACACTGTTTGAATAAAGGGAATCTTCATTTTCAGTCCATCTGAATCTATTACTTTTACTATCTGTCCAAATTGCTTTATAATACCATATTCATTTGGTTTTATTATAAATACATTGCTTAGTAATATAATAACAATTAGAAAAATAGGTAAGTAAATATAAAGCGCTTTCTTTACTAAGTTATTAGGTCCCTTAGAATTTTGGTTTCCATTTTCCATTTAATTTACCCCCTTTTTCATCAAACTATCCACAGGTAAATACCTTACTGTGTTTCCGCTATCATCAACAATTATTAGATTAGCATCTTTATAGGCTAGCTCTAGTGCTTGTACAGTTAATCTATACCTGGTTATTTCAGGGTTGATCTTATACTCTGAATAAATAGCATTGAACTTGGCTACATCACCTTTAGCCTTTTCAATCGTACTAATCTTTTCTCCTTCAGCCCTACTTAATATAGCAGCCTGTTCACCTTCTACTTGATTTATCTTTTCATTTCTATATTTAGTTGCCTCATTAATCTTTGTAATTCTTTCTTCCCTAGCATCTGTAACTGACTTAAATGCAGCATCTACTTCTGATGTAGGCAAGTCCACATCCTGTAAGTTTACATTTATTATTGATACTCCTAGTTTATAGTTGTTACTTAATTCAATTAAATTTTCTCTTATATCATTTATTATTTTTGTTCTTCCATCTGTAAGGGCATCATCAACCGTAGAACTACCTATTACATTTCTTAGAGATGATGAAGTGGCATTATATAAAATAGTTTCTGGATTATTGGTATTATACAGGAATGCTATAGGGTCCACAATCTTCCATTGGACTTCCAAGTCAGCTAATATAATATTTTCATCTCCAGTTATCATCTTAGATTCAGCTTCATTTGCAACCATATTATTTCCTACTTCTTTATACCCTAGCGTCAATGAAAAGGTTTCCTTTGATAGCTTATGTACATTCTGTATAGGAAAAGGTAATTTAAATTTAAGTCCTGACCCAATTATATCTGAACTAGGTCTTCCAAATGTAGTGAGAATAGCATATTCCGTTTGATCTACAGTATATACACTTGTAAACAAACCCACCACTATTAAGACACCAATGATTACTGTCCAGATGATCTTAGTATTTATCCCAAGATTAAATTTTTTCTTTGCTTTAGGATTAATCTCATATACGTTGTCATATACATTGTCATCTTCTTCCTTCTTCTTCTTGCTATCCTTAACCTTTTCAAAAATCAAATAAGCTGCTACTACAATAATTAAAAATATAAACTGCATAAAATCCCTCCTTTTTAACTGCTTACTATATATACCCACTCTGCCATATTATTAACAATAACCAAAAATAAAGTTATATATTTTAATCTTTGGGTAAAATATAGACGATAAAATACACAGTGAGGTGGAAAATTTGGAATCAATCAGAATAATGGTAGAAGAGCATACTAATATCAGGAGAATGTTAAAAGTAGTAAGAAATTTTTGCTATAGAGTAATGACTAAATCAGACTATGATTTAAATGATTTACCTAAGATAATTGACTTCATAAGAATCTATGCGGATAAGCATCATCATGGGAAAGAAGAAGATATTTTATTTGTTACTATGAGTAATGAAATTGAAAAACTTGCAAAATCCGGTGCTATTACTGGTATGTATATTGAGCATGATAATGGCAGACTTTATATGGCTAATCTGGAAAAGGCATTTGAGAAGTTTAAAACTGGTGATGACGAATCGAGACTTGATATCATAGCAAATGCAATTTGCTATACAGATTTGTTAGATAGGCATATAGAAAAGGAAAATACAGCTATGTACAAGTTTGCTGAAAATGCATTAAATGATGTTAGCAAATCTTTTATTGAAGATGAATGTAAAAAAATAGAAGATATGGCTGTTGAAGCTGGGCTGCAAGATAAGTACCTTGCACTTTTAGATGAATTAGAATCAAAGTATATAAAATAGTAAATAATACAAAACCAAAGTGATGAATGTTGATATATTCATCACTTTAATTTTATAAATTAAATATTATTCGCTCTTGAGATAGGTGAATATCAGAAGATTCCTCTTATGATCAAAGAAGCTCCTATTAGAATAAGTGGTATTCCTATAATTGCTCCAATAATAGTTAAACTTAGCATAATACCAATGCCTAAAACTACAAGTCCTAGGATTATTGCCACTAATCTACCCGTAAGCTTTATCATGCTTTCAGTTAATTTCCAAGCTAATGTAAAAGGCCAAAACAAAATCTTCATACATTTAACCCCCTTATATAAAATAATCATTGATTCCATCTTCATCAAGGTTCTCTCCCTCAACCAATAACTGTATATAATATTTAAACTCTAATTATGTTAGTTGTTCGCATAATATATAAAATAAGACTCATTTTAAAAAATTATTTGAGTATGTAGAGGTTTATCATTTTAACTTTTCT
>CAZIII010000167.1:0-1872 GCA_964539425.1 uncultured Tissierellaceae bacterium
CGTAATTCTAAATACTTAAGTGATTTCATTGATAAAAACAAACCTGGAATTGCATTTCCTTCATCAAAATATAAATTGAGTGAATCCATAAATGCTCTTATATAGTAACTCCTAGCACCCCAAAACAATCCAATTTGCTCAAAAGTTCCACCTAGTTTCATTAAAGTTTTTATTAAATCAATTTTCGAGTTTTCATTATACAATTTAGTTAATGCTCTACTATAAAATTTAATAGATTTATATACATCACTCTCAAGGTAGTCATCACCTCTATTTAATAATAACTGTGATGATTCAATGTTTCTAGATTGTTCCCCCAACAAACTAATTAGAAGTTCAAATAATTTATCATATTTAGCACATTCTTTTAAAATAGGAAGCTCCATTATTTTTTTTAGTTGAAACAAATCAATATCATTATTAAAATGCATATCTCCCAGTATTTTAATATAAGTTTCAACTACATCATCCCACAATTCGGAATTTTGTAATCTCATCATCTGATAATCATATTTAGCTAATTTTGCTCTTTTGGGATTTTCATGGTCTTGAATATATTTATCAAATGAATCTACTAATAATTGTGTATGCTCTTTTATGTTTGGGATTGTCTTTCTTTCTCGATTATGGTTGGAATATAGGGTAATCCAGAGAGTACTTAAATCTTTTAAAATTGAATAGTTATCAATATTCTCTTTATAAAGATTTTCAAGTTCAACATACTTCTCATGGTAAGTATCACGGTCTTCATACCACCATATCATTGTCCAACAGTAATCATATATGGCCTCTGCATATTTTTTTAAACCACCATATTTTTTAGCAAATCTAATATTCCGATCCAAAGCATTAATAATTGTTGATTTATCAACTTCTAGTTCCCTTAATAACTCTATATAATCTTTTGATAGCTTCACAATTCTCGCAGGTTTTAATTGTTCTAAATTCTGTAATTCCTTCTCAATTTCATCTAATAGTTTTTTTCGTTCCTTATCTTTTGATCCTTCGTCAACTACATCATTTAATTCATCTGACATATTAAAAGCACTAATTGCAAGTTTCTTATTATCATTTTTAAATGTTTGTTCTAGTAACCAGTTTCTATCAAAAATTCTAATATCTAAATTATATTCTTTTCTTAATTCATCTTCTGATTCTGCTCTTTTTTTATCGGATACAAATTGATTTGTAATAAAAAATATTTTTGTATAATTTCTTTTACCCTCTTCATTAGTCAAAATTATCTTCATAACATCAGATTTGAACTTGGGTTTCCATGCTTTCTTGGCACTAATAGCGAAAGCCCATCTTTCAGTATGTGCAGCATCACTATATCCATATAACCAGTTTTCTGCTATATTTTCAGAGACTGGGAAAGTTTCCGAATCTACTTTACTATCACCACCTCCAGTTGGTCCTGTTTGAGGGAGTAAATTAGGACAAATAGTTGCTTCAATTATCTTACGGCAAAAGTCTTCAAATTCTTTTTCTCTACTCTGACTTGTTAATGAATCTAAAAAATAAGAAAAAAACTCCTTTGAAAATTTCCCAATTTTAATAATCTTTGAATCTGAAAATGAATTTGGATGTATTTTTCTATAAAATTCTTTTTCACTCATAAATTAATTACACCTCCTAAATAATGTAGAGAATATTATTAGTTGATATACCTTTGCATAATTAATTGCTTATTTAATCTCATTTTTGTAATTGGTAGTTATCGAATCTATCTAGATAATTACTCTAAATTATTCATATAATTAGACTGCTTAGCAAAATCCATTATTTCTATATAAAAATCTTTTTTATCAAATAAATCTAGGACATAATCACAATAATTTTCAATTAATTCCTTAACTTCATCACCAGCAT
>CAZIII010000167.1:1882-4996 GCA_964539425.1 uncultured Tissierellaceae bacterium
TTAAATTTACTATGTTTTGAGATAGGCAAAAGTATATTATTAATTCATATACCTTGGTATAATTGATTAATTATTTAATCCTATTTTCAAATTAATAGTTATCAAATCCATCTACACATTTATTCTAAATTATTCAAATAATTTGATTGCTGAATAAATTCTATTATTTCTATGTAAAAATCTCTTTTCTCAAATAAATTTAAAACATGATCACAATATTTTTCTATTAATTCCTTAACTTCATCATCAGCATGTCCATCTCCATAAGATTTAATTTCATTCACATATGCTTCTATAGACTTTAATTGCTCCCACTTTTCAATATGTTCTCTAATTATAGATTGTTGTTCAATTTTATTCTCTTTCTGCTTTTTCTGTTCTTCTTCCTTTTCTTCTCTTTCCCACTTTAATTTTCGTAGTTCATATTCTTCTTCCTGTTTCTTCTCAATTTCAACACTTTCTTTAATTAAGTCAATTAATAAAGGACGAATTGTAATAAGTATATCTTTAATCTGGTCTTGCAATGATAAACTTTCTTCATCAAAAATAATTTCATTTTCTTGTTTGCCATTTCTATTCACTGTATATATCTTGAAAATAAATTTACCAGTGTTAACTGTGTCATATAACGGTCTCATGGTCTTTGTACCTTTTACTTTAATATCTCTATATTTACCTCTTTTTTCAATTAAGGAGCATTCAAAAGTACAATGAGGAAGTCTAACTACTGTATTGTCATTATTTCTCTGGTCTACAATTACAGATCCCCCTAATGCTTGTACCATTTCTATAAAATAATGCATAAATTTATACGCTCTGTTCCTATGTTTATCTGAAACATCTATATTTAGAATAGTGCTCTTTTCTGGATGTCTTTTATAATTTAATCTATATTGAAGATTATAGGAAAAATACTCCTTAAACTCCTCCTTTTCTCTTTCCTTCCTAATTTCAATTTCGCTGTCATGTTTATTAATCAATGGATGAAACTGATTTATTTTTGCTCCTATCTTTATACTTTTACACCATTTAATATATTCCACTTCATTTTCAATATTAACCTTCCAACCATTATTTTTCATCCTTTGTTTCCCCACTTTCAAAACAACATCCTGCCCTATATAGTGTGTCTATTAATATTTCTAGTTTTTCGGGGTTTTTAACTGCATTCGGTATCAAATACCTTGATCTACTATCTTGTAGAATAGTTGTTAAACCAGCCATGAAAGTTGACACCGTAGGATAGTCCATCGTATTTATGAATCTTTGCCTATCTGTACTATAATATATTTGGCTGCTGGGACTCCATGAATCTATTTCATTAATATGAATTCCTATTATAAGATTTCTCATGCCAGCAAGAGTATTTACCATATCATTTATATTCTCTTTTATTTTATTTCGTTTATTTTTATCTGTAAAATCTAATGATATTTTCAAGTTTAACTTTAATTCTTTACATGTATTTCTTAAGCCTGCAATATCATCAATTGTTGAAAATAAATAATCTTTATCCCTGCTCTTCATAGTATATCCATTGATAATAGCAATTTTCATTTTAGTATATCGTCTCATGTTTTTCTCAAATATTTGATATTGCTCAAAAAACTTTTCCTTCGTATATCCTAGTGTCTGGTAAGGTGATAAGAATTCTAACAATTCAGGTGTTCCAAATTGTTTAAAGCTTTGGTGAAGATTTTTTATTATATTATTTAATGCATCTTTATCCTTCCAAATTTCATCATTCGATTTTTCATAAACTATTGAAAGAATGTAATTTTGCCCTGGATCTTCTTTTAATATTCCATTCTTAGTTTCAATATAATTAGTAGTAGAATGTATATCAGAGGGATAGGCTACTCCTTTAACAAGCACAGGTTTTAGTATCCTTTTTTTCCCTGCTAGGATCACCCTTTCATTTTCAATAGATAGATTCACATATTCTGGCCAATAAGATTCATCGTGTACATCTTCCAATAACCAAAAATACATTATCAGCATTTCCAGTTCACCTTTATGGCCATCTATAAATTCACGATGTTTATTTCTATTATATATATCATTAATATTGAAAGGATTATCTTGATATCTGTAATCATATTTATTAATATAGTAATGGGTTTTTGTCTGACCATCATACTCACGATCTACATATCTTTCATAAAATTTATATGAGATTTCTCTAGCAAAGTCTAATAAGTTAACATTGTATTTTCTATAGACTTCTATTACCCAATCTGAGATTGCATTGTCTAGTTCTTTCATATCAGATATGCTAGGTTTTTCTATTTGACTTTCCCTGTATTCCTTTGACATTATTGCTATATTGCTTAATAATTCTTCAGTTGCTACAACTTTTAATTTATTCTTACATACATACTCTGCAACTTTTCTATCATCCTCTGGTAAGTAGAATATCTCTATATCTTCAATTTCTTCATATGCCTTAGATACTAATTTGTCTACACGCTTCTTATTTGACCAATAATAAGATATTATAAATTCATAAGTCGTGGGAAAATTTTCAATTATCCCCTCTTTGAATTTATCAATTACCTGCTGTGTTTTAACTTGTTCATAGCTATAATCCTCTAAGTTTAGATACTCATTAAAATACTCCATAACATATTGGATAACTGCTCCCATGTTTTCTGAATGCTTCTGAAAATCAAATTCATCCAATTTATCCTTTTTCTTTCTAGAAGCAATATAGTTCTCTATAGTTAGCATAATAATGGCCCCCTGACATTTATCTTATATAATCTAGGATAATGCTTGGATTCATAATTAAAATATATACTCTAAAGCCCCACAGATTTATTAAATTATTAAACTAAAATTTCGTGTAATAAAAATACCATCATTTTATTTCCACCTTACAATCTTATCTTAATTTTATAGCATACATTCTCTTTTCTCAACCCAAAAACCCACTATTCTCCAAATATATAGATTATTCTATCGACATATTTCTACAAAATATACCAACATTAAGATCCTCAGACTTATCTAAGAACTTTAATCTTGGTATATTATGGGCATTAGAGCAGTAACTTTTTTATAATTTGTTACTGCTCCTTTTTATTTAATCATAGTAGTCCACCATCTGTTCCA
>CAZIII010000168.1:0-1713 GCA_964539425.1 uncultured Tissierellaceae bacterium
AGTAATTATATTTCTTAGAACTTCTTTTGGTAATATAACCATTAGAAAATCTCCTTTCTGGTTAAATCTTATTTAGATTCTTGCCAGAAAGGAAATTTTTTTCCTAAAGGCACAGATTATTTTGCACTACTAGGTGATATTAGAAAAATATTTTTAAATTATATCCAATCTAAATTCTATTGTTGTATAGCAACTTTAGTATCTTATTATTAATTTCTAAATACTCTCTTTTACACCAAACTTTGATTTGAAATCTTCATAGCTATTTACCCAATCAAATTTAACTAATTCAGAAACAGCTTTAAAATGTAACTTACCACACTCTATCTTATTTATTTCAACCTCATTTAAATCCTTTTCTAGCTTACCAGCCTTAGTTTCAACAATAAAATAAATCCCTATTGCTCCTAGCTCAAGTCCTTCTTTTTTACAAACTATGGCCCAGTCAGGAGAATAATTTCCATAGGGGGTATCTATTACAAAACCGCCTTTTTTAAGTTTAGTGAAAAGGATTATATTTTCATTAGCTTCTAATTTATCCGCAAATTCTCTCTCACCCTTACTATCCATCTTGTAAAACTCATTTAAGGCTTTTTTTCTATTTGGATCAGACTTAAAAACTTTCCAGTCACTATCGAAATCATCCTCACTAATAGTATCTGTAGCAAATATTTGTCCATCATCAAGCTCATAACCATCAATCACTTCATATGAAGTAATATTTGAGGCCTTTTCATCATTAAGTCGTATCAATATCTTTTGTGTTACTCTATCCAAAATATCTTGGAAATTTAAAGCTTCTCTTTTTGTAATTCCATTTAATATTTTAAAAATAACAAGACGTGGTAGCATGGTATGATACATAATATAGTTTACTATCTCAAAATCACTTTTTGATAGAACTTCTATACCCAGGTCAATATCAAAGGTCTTATCCCCGGATTTCTCCATCTCAAATATTTGAGCATCGCTGAAGACAGCCTTTCCAGTTGCAATATTAATCTTTTTATGGATTTTAAAGTATTGTAGGTATTCATTTATTTCATTAATACACTCTGAAATAAATTTATCCTTATCAACATCACATTTGTAAAGAGTTCGTTTTATTAAGTTGTTTCTTAAACCAAAGTAAATTTTTTGAAACTCCTCTTCTGATACAAAAGCCCGAATTTTATTGACATAGGGCTCATTATCACCGTTTCTTATTTCAATACGGCGGGATCCTTTTTCTATCATATTTTCTACAAAATTCTCTTTTATTATTATAGAGTGTTCATTTAGAGTTTGATCTTCAAAAACAAGATTTTCTAGAAGTTTTGTAGTCTGTTCTACATTTTTCTTAAGGATATTATTATTATCAATTATTCCATTTTTAATTAATTCTTCTTTGAAAATATCTACTAGCTCTGGTGTTATTTTTTCTTCTGGTATTCCTGCCTTTTCGAGGGTAAGAGTTAATATATCGGAAGTCACTTCATTTTTATTAAAATTCATACTTTGGTTAAAGTCCTCTTGTAATAACCTAGAAAAATTCTCATAGCTATCGTTTGCAATAACCGTCAGTTCATTTACTTCAGTATCTAAACATCGATTGCCTGTAGTATCAACAGGTAGTCTAAGACCACGCCCAATTTCCTGTTTTTTAGCTATATCAGAACTTCCACTTTTTAGTGTACATAAGGTAAAAGCATTTGGGTTATCCCAGCCTTCACG
>CAZIII010000168.1:1813-4992 GCA_964539425.1 uncultured Tissierellaceae bacterium
CCTTCACGAACCTTCAAAATATCCTTGTACTCAGGGAAGTATTCCTTGTATTTTTCAAATTGTTTTTCATAGATTTTTATAGCAAGCTGATATTCTTCATCAAAAATACGTAGATATTCTCCACGACCATCAGGTCTTGTATTGTCACGGACTTTACTTACAGCATCTACAAAAAATAAGGTTAAAGTTTTTATTTTCTTACCACTTTTTAAAATAGAAAATTGCTTTTCAAAGTGACTTTTTATAGCTAGTCTAATCTGAATACGAGTTGCCTCACTATCTTCAAGCCCATTATTGCTTTTTCCAAGTTCTAGAGTAATCATCCCATCTGTAGTAGAAATTTTAAGGGCTTTCTCCTTGTGAGGTTCTTCTGCTATACGCATATTTCGATATTGTATAAGTCCGCCGGATAAGTCTTCTAAGGAAGTATTGGCAGATACATCAAAACTTTTAATGCGTATAGAATCCCCTTGTTTTTGGCTAAATATTTCAATCCTGGCTTTTAGATCCTTTGTGAAAGCAACATAACGAATATATGGATAATCCTTTTCTATCACTCCGTTTACAGTTTTTACAGTGATTTTCTTAACTAAATCATTCTTATAAGCTGCATAAGAATCTAATTTATATATCTGATTATATAGTTTCTTATGTGTAGCAAAATAGCGTAAGACAAACAAAGGGTCAAGAGCATCTATAGCCTCTAAAGACTTTGATTTTTTCCCTTTTTGTCCTTCAATTTTTTGGGGTTCATCAATAATTACAATAGGTTTTATATACTTAATATCTTCCCACAAAATCTGGCCATACTCGTCCTCAGCTCTGATTTTATTATTATCCTTATTAAAGGCTTGGATATTGAGAACACAAATACTTAAATCATTGGTTTCAACTAGGCTTGAGCTAACTTTTTTAGGATTATTGCTATCATATATAAAACTGTGTTTAGATAAATCCACATCATAAAGTCTTTTAAAATGGTCTTTTAATTGGTCTATTGACTTTTCCACACCTTTACGAATAGCAATGCTTGGAACAACAATCATAAACTTTTTGAAACCATATTCTTTCTATAGCTCTAATATAGTTCGAATATAAACATAAGTTTTGCCTGTACCAATTGCAGCGACTATTAAATTTCTATATGAACCATACTCTTCTCTCTCAAGTTTTAAATCTTCTAATATCTCCCCTTGATGAGAATATGGTTTTAAGTCAAAGAAAATATAAAGAGAATCGTCCTTTGTCTTTATACTCAAGGCTTTTTTAAATTCCTTTTTATCTTCTTTATCACTTGATCTAAAGGTTTTAAATTCTCCATCATTCCAATATGTTTCAAAGGTTTTTATAAAGCTATTTAAAACATCTTTAGAAGTATATTCCGATACTTTTAAATTCCATTCTAGACCATTTGATAGTGCTGGATTAGATAGATTTGATGATTCAATATATGCTGTACTAATCCCAGTATTTCTCTCAAAATAATATGCCTTTACATGTAGTCTTGTCCTACTATTTGAGTAGATTAAAATAATTAATGCACACTAATTGACAATCTTCAATTTGAAATTCCACTAAATGCAGATTCAAATGGTCAAGTATCCTTCTCTACCCCGATGGATATATGGGTTACTGCACGATTGAAATACGATTCAATCTTTCCTATCCATACTAAGCTTTATACTATCACAGTACCCAGTGCTAATGAATAAAATATAATATTTTGCATTGTACCCTCCAGTATTTATATTTAAAAATTCAACCCTAAATTACCCTTAAGGTTGAATTTCTACTTATTTATAAAAATTAATGGTTATGGTCATGACAAATATAACCGGTAGATTCTAGTTCTCCCTTTAGATAAGCTTTTGCTAAGTCTTTGGCTGAACCCTTAGCTCCTACTATAACCTCAATATTATTTTCATTGAAGATATCCACTGCTGCCTGGCCCATGCCACCAGATATGATTACATTTACTCCATTTTCATTTAAAAACTTTGGTAAAAATCCTGGTTTATGACCAGGGTTTTCCAATGATTCCTCACTAGTAATCTCTCCACTTTTTGTGTTAAAGATTTCAAAGGTCTCACAGTGACCAAAATGTTGACTTACCATTTTATTTTCACTTGCTATTGCTATTTTCAAATCTTATCCCTCCATATTTTTTTCTAGTTTATTACATAGATTATTTAAGAATCTATTTTCTAATATATTTATTGTTTCTATTTCACCCTTATCACATAGCCTTGCTATAGTTGGATCTATAGGCAGTTTATCAGAAGTATCTATCTTAAATTCCTTGCTAATGGATTCAAGTTTACTATCTCCAAAAATATTATATTGCTTCTTATTGTCTGGACACTCAAAATAAGACATATTTTCTACAATTCCTAAAATAGGAATCTTCATAAGTTTAGCCATATTTACAGCCTTGGCTACAATCATGCTAACCAACTCTTGGGGAGAAGTAACTATAACTATTCCATCAATAGCAATTGATTGAAAAACCGTTAGGGGAACATCCCCTGTTCCTGGTGGTAGGTCTATAAACATGTAATCAATATCTTCCCATATTACATCTGTCCAAAATTGCTTGACAGTCCCTGCAATTATAGGTCCTCTCCATACTACCGGATCTGTTACATTATCTAGTAGTAAATTGATTGACATTATATCAATGTTTGTTCTACTCTTTCTAGGAAGAAGTCCTAGTTTATTTCCTACAGCCTTTCCCTCAATGCCGAAACTTTTAGGAATAGAGGGCCCAGTTATATCTGCATCTAAGATTGCAGTCTTGTATCCTCGTCTATTCATAGCAACAGCTAATAATGAAGTTACTAGGGATTTTCCTACTCCACCTTTACCACTAACTACTCCTATAACTTTTTTCACTTTGCTATGTTCATTAAGATTTTCTCTAAAATCAATCTCTTCTGTCCTATCATCACAATCTAGGCTACAGACAGAGCAATTGTTATCGCAATCTTCCATTCATTGACACCCCTTATTCATTTTCTTTGTTCTTTAAAAATAAATTCATAGTTTTATCAAAAACCTTCTTAATGCTTTTTCCTGCTTGACAATCTATATCAACAATTGTAAGTCCCTTATTAACTGCTTCAACTGCTTTTTTATCGTAGGGGATCTTCCCCACAAAATCTATTTCTTTTTCCCTACAT
>CAZIII010000169.1:0-4947 GCA_964539425.1 uncultured Tissierellaceae bacterium
TAAATATAAAAGAGATGAGAATACATTTAATTGTGTTCTCATTTTTTTATGTTCTGTAGGGGATAGCTTTGCTGGCCCGAAACATTTGAATCTATGTGACTTAGTCACATACTTTATTAGCTAGATATATTATAATTCAACCTAAATAGCCTAGCCTACTGGGTAGGGTAAGGCATTAAGGAGGTTATATTTTGGAAAATTATTTTATAAAAACCAATCGTATTTTCTCTACACTTAGGAACTATGGTTGGATGCTTACTGTTTTAATTGCAATTGGAGGTCTTTGGGAACCTAAATTAGGTTTACTAGTGGTATTTATTATGGCTGGATTAACTATTTCTGGTTTCTTTACTGGAAGGTACTGGTGTGGGAATATTTGTCCTCATGGAAGTTTGTTTGACAAGATATTTTCTCCAATATCTCTAAACAAGAAGATTCCTAAATTTCTAAAGTCAAAAGCTATGATATTAGGATTTTTAATATTCTTTACTATCAATTTTTCTAGAAAGATTATAAAGATTTCTAAACTCTGGGGCACATTTGCCTTCTTAGATAAACTAGGGATGCTATTTTCTAATACATATTTGATGGTACTCATTGTAGGAGGATTTCTTGCACTTTTTATAAACTCAAGAACTTGGTGTCAATTTTGCCCTATGGGATCTATACAAAAAGCCACCCATAAATTAGGAAAAATTCTAGGGGTTACAAAAAAGACGGAGAAAAAGGTTACTATTTCTAATGCAGAATTATGCCATGCTTGCGGAAAATGTGCTAGAGTTTGTCCATTCCAACTTACACCATATTTAGAGTTCTCAGAAAACAATCAATTTGACAATCAAAACTGTATTAAATGTTCCACATGTGTTGTAAACTGTCCCGCTGATATATTATCTCTTTCTAATGAAGAAAAAGCTATTAAATTGAAAGAGCTAACTTCAAATAAAGGATATGAGAATCGCCAAATAATATTATCCGAAATAGTCCATATAAAAGACTTAGCTGAAGATATAAAAGAGTATACATTTTCTTTTACTAGTCCTAATAAAGTAGATTATAAAGCTGGCCAGTTTATACTTATAAAAATACAAGAAGAACCAAGTGCTTATAGAGCCTACTCTATCTCATCATACAACGAAGATAGTAATCATTTAAGTGTAATAATTAAAAAGGTTTCAAAGGGTTATGGAACAGAAATAATCTTTAATAATTTCAAACTTGGAGACACAATAGAGCTTCAAGGCCCAATGGGTGATGAATTAGTTCTAGATAAAAGAGCTGAAAAAGTTTTATTTATAGCAAATGGAATCGGCATAACTCCTTTTATAGGATTGTCTAAAGATGTACTTTTAAATAATCCTTCAATAAAAAGTGTGAAACTTTTAGATGGACAAAAATTTGAAAGTGAACTTCTATACTCTGAATACTTTAAAGACTTAAATGATAAATATGAAGAATTTGAATATCTTCCAATAATATCTAGAGAGGAATCTAGTTCAATACCAAAAGGTTATGTAACTAATTTATTAGAAAATATTGATGTAAAAGGATATAAAGTATATATGTGTGGCTCAACAAAAATGATTCAAGATAGTTATAATATACTTTTAGACAAAGGTGTTAAAAAAGAAGATATATTCTATGAAAGTGAAGAAAAAGTCATTGTCAATGAATCTGAATATGCTTCATAAGAGAATAACTTTAGATTTGTATATTAGGGCACCTCTAGAGATAATAATATATGATAAGAAAGGGAACTTTAGTGGTGGGGTAATGGTCTATAAGGACATAGAAAGCAGACTAGCCCTAGAGGGAGCCAGACTAATAAAAACACAAAATAAACTTCTAAGTAAAGTAGTACAAGCTCTGGATCTTGAATTTATTAGATGTAGTTACACAGATTTTAAGATAATAAGTATTAATGGTAGCAGTTTTATTAGCTTAAGAGAAAAAATCTATGGAACAAAATGCTGGGTATCCCCCATAGGAGAGAATTATTTTGATGTCTATCCTATAAATGAAGAACAAAAAAGAAGAGATTTACATTATAACTTAATCCAGAAAAAGAAAACTTCATTTATAGATTATGCAGCCCATATTGTGGATGGAGAGCCAAGGTTTTATAAAACTATAATCCAATCTATAATTGGATTAAATAATAAGATAGTAGAATTGATTTTTATTACAATTGATATTACAGATGAGGTTAAAGCGAAGAACAAGATGGAAGAAACCTTAGAGATGCAAAACCAAATGTTTTCCACCATATCCCATGAACTAAAGACTCCTTTAAGTGTAATATTTAGTGCCAGTCAATTAATGGAATTAGATCTTGAGGGGGAAATAAATAGAGATAAAAAAAGAAATCTAATTAAAAATATAGCTATTATAAAGCAGAATTGTTATAGATTTACTAAATTAATAAATAATATAATAGATTTATCTCGCATAGAATCTGGATTTTATAAACTGAAAATGAGTAATAACAATATAGTTGAAATTGTTGAAGACATTGTAGACTCTGTAAGGGCTTATGTAGAAAATCAAGGGTTGCGTATTATATTTGATACTGAAATAGAAGAAAGAGTTATTGCTATTGATGTGGAAAAGATTGAAAGGATTATTTTAAATCTAATATCAAATGCAGTAAAGTTTTCACCTAAGGGTGCAAGAATATATATTGATATTAAGGATGAAGTGGATTCTGTATTGATACAAGTTCGTGACTGCGGAGTAGGGATAAATAAGGAACATTTATCTACTATATTTGATAAATATAAAAAGGTGGACAACACCCTAGCTAGAAATACTGAAGGAAGTGGAATAGGACTATCTTTAGTAAAGACTATGGTTGAATTAATGGGTGGAGAAATTAGTGTTGAAAGTGAGCCTGGAAAGGGTAGTTTATTTGCTGTAAGTCTTCCAATAAAAATACTAGATGAATCAGAAGTAATAAACACTATGGAACACTCAGATAATAAGATTGAGCAAATAAATATTGAATTCTCAGATATTTACCCAAAATAATAAGATGAATATATAAAAGGAGTAGATAGTTTTGAATAAAATTGGTCAGATTATACAAGAGATGATTCAGCATGAAACCGGTGTACCACATAGAATAAATCACTTTTTAAAAGTCTATGGATTTGCTAAAGCCATTGGAGAACAGGAGAATATAGACCCAGGGACCCAGAAGATATTAGAAGTAGCTGCAGTAATGCATGATATAGGAATTAAAATTAGTTTAGAAAAATACGGTTTATCTTCAGGTAAATATCAAGAAATTGAAGGGCCACCAAAAGCTAGGGAGATTTTAGAAAGACATGAATTCCCTAATCATTTTATAGATAGAGTATGCTATTTAATAGCTCATCATCATTCTTATGATAATATTGAAGGAATAGATTATCAAATACTTATAGAAGCTGATTTTTTGGTAAACATATATAAAAATGAAATGGAAATAAATCAAATTAAATCTATAAAGGAAAAGATATTTAAGACTAAAACAGGAAAAGACTATTTAGAAAGGATGTTTTTATCCTTGGTTTAGGGATAAATGTTGAACAACTTATATAATATTTCATTTAAATGCACAAAGGTATCTGTAGCCTTTGTGCATTTTTATATGTATCTTCATAATTCCTACATAATTCTATACTATAATTAGTTAAAGTATATATAATGACAGTGAGGCTGATATTATGAATAAAAATTTCAAATGGTATTCAATTATGGCTATTTCATTAATTCTTCTTATAATGTATGCTGGTTACTTTTTCACAGGTATAGGAAGAGGACTTGAAGATGATTTCATAATAAGAGGAGAACCATTAAATACACCAATAGGTAAGTTGCCTATACCACCCCTTTTAGAAGACAAGAATCCTGAAGAAGGAAAGGCTGAATTTGATCTTATAGTTCAATACGGAAAAACAGAATTTATAGAAGGGTATTCGCAATGGGTGAAACTTTAAAAAGAGGGGATTATTTATGTACCATTGTCATATATTGGAACATGAGGATTCTGGTATGATGGGTCAATTCTTAGTAGAATAGAAAGGAGTGTTTTTTTATGCATGGAGGATTTAGACATATGGGGTCGAATATGTTTATGGGTTGGACCATACCATTAATTTTAATAGTAATAATAGGTATTGCTGTGTATATGATATTTAATAATAAGCAGGTGGATAATAAAACTAATAGCAATTCTGCCTTAGATATATTAAATGCAAGATATGCAAAGGGTGAAATTGATGAAGAGGAATATAATAAAAAGAAACGAAACATAACTTAACTCTTAAAATAAGTTATTGATATAAAACCGACATTTTACTAGTGTCGGTTTTATTAAATTTCAAAACCTTTCCTTATTTAAAATTTGTATTAATGGCAATAGATGGCTTGTTCATATATAATTTAAGTATGCAATAATATTTGAATAACGAAAATGGAGTGAAAAAATTATGACTAAATACAAAGGGATTATATTTGATTTAGATGGTACGCTGCTAGACACTATTGATGATTTAGGAGATAGCATGAATCAAGTATTAAAAACATATAATCATCCTATATTTACTATGGAAGAATACAAGTTGATGATAGGTGGCGGATTTAAGGGATTAGCATTAAATAGTTTCCCAAAAGAAACAGATTTAGACACCATAGAAGAAGCTATATTATTATTTTCGGAAACTTATGATTCGAGGTATCTGAATAAAACAAAACCCTATAAAGATATAGATTATGTTTTAGATGAGCTAAATAAAATGAATCTACAAATAGGAATAAACTCAAATAAAAAGGATATTTACACAAAAGAATTAGCTAATAAGTTCTTCAAAAGGATTCCGTTTATTGCAATCTACGGAGAGAGAGAGGATATTCCAAAGAAGCCTGATCCTACATCTGCTTTGGAGATTATACAATTAATGGGAC
>CAZIII010000170.1:0-4897 GCA_964539425.1 uncultured Tissierellaceae bacterium
TTGACCTAAAACTTCGCCATCTTTATTTATTATTTGGTTTTTCTTTATATAAAAATAGATGTATTAGAATCCTTTCATATTCTAATACATCTATAATTCTTATTTTTATTTTCTTAATCATTATTTCTTAATTGTTAGTCGCAGATAATATATAATAAATACGACTTAACTGACTATCTTATAATAGGTTCTTGCTGTCAAAATATATACAATTACATAAAAGGAAGCAAATACAATTATTGTCATAGCTGTACATAGGGCATATAGCCTTATATTAGTTAAATAAAATATTGAAAGTAATTTGGTAACTACAGGGAAGGCAAATCCTATATGAATCACAGCAGTTATTAATGGTAAAAAGAATACTGTCAGTACTTGGCTCCTTATGGATCCTTTTATTTCCCTATGACTCATACCGACTTTTTGCATTATCTCAAATCTAGACTTGTCATCAAATCCTTCTGCAATTTGTTTATAATAAATAATTAGTACAGTAGCCATTATAAACAATAGTCCAATAAATATCCCAAGGAAAAATAGTCCCCCGTAAATTGTATAAAAGCCATCTTTTTGAGCTGCTGCACTTTCCACATTCGCATCTATACCTGTACTTTTTATGGAATCCCTCATAGAATTAGCTAAACTCATCTGAGCATCCCCATCAACCTCTGCATCAAATCCATAATAATAATCAAGTTCAGGCATTTCATTATCCCCTTGGAGATAATTATGGGCTTTCTTTATAGTGTCTAAACTATCTACAACTATATAATGACTGTCAGAAAGATGGGCCATATTATTCATATCCATATTAAAGGAGTTAAGCTTCTCCTTAATACTTAATTCGTATCCATTTAAATTTAATATATTTCCTGGTATATCACCTTTTGCTGAATAAACTAAGGTTTCTCCCTCTTTCAAGGATATATTTTTTCCCTCTGCTTTATTATAATCATCTTTAGTCATAAATAATAACAGTGCTGAATCATTCAAAGAAAAAGATTCCCTATCTTGTGCTATAAAACTATAACCATTCTGATTTGTCATAAAACTTATAGACCTATTCCGGATTACATTTTTCTTTTCAATATTCGATTTAGTAATATTTTCTAAAATTATATCTTCTAATGATTTTGCTTCTTTATCAGAAATATCACTTCCATAGATCTCTAGATTTCGAATATATCTAGTACGTAGCAAATCATCAAACCCTATATATAAGGATACAGTAGTAGAAAGTGTAATGATAACAGCAGTTGACAGAATACAAATATTTGCAAGTCCTGCTGCATTCTGCTTCATACGATAAATCATACCAGAAACTGAAATAAAATGATTTGTCTTATAATAATAATTTTTATTTTTCCTAAGTTTTTTTAATAGGGCAATGCTTCCTGCTTTGAACAAATTATGTGTACCTATTATTACAAACATTACTGCAATAAAAAACTTATTTAATGCCTCTAGGGGTGACTCTACTGTTAGAGCTAAATAATATCCAATACCTAAACTTATAATCCCGACAAAGGTAGAAAACCATTTGGTTTTTGGCTCCCTTTCACCTACATTTCCTCCCTTTAATAGTTCAATAGGCTTTGATATATGAACTTGAAATATATTATAAACTAGATTAAAGATAAATATAGCTCCAAATAGCATAATGGTTATCAAAATAGCAACTAATGGAATCTCAAATCCAAATATTACCTCAAACTTAATTAATTTAAAAAGCAACAAAGCCAATAACTTACTTAAAAGTATTCCCGATGAAATTCCTATAACCAAACTAACTATTCCTATAAATAGGGTTTCGTAAAACATAATTTTTCCAATATGTTTCTTCTCCATTCCTAATATATTAAATAGGCCAAACTCCTTCTTTCTTTGTTTTATTAAAAAACTATTAGTATAAAAAAGAAAAACAAAAGAAAATAGGCCTACTATTATAGTTCCTAGAAACAACATATATCTTAGGGATTCAATATCACTTATGCTCCCCATGTCCTTAACTAGGACTAAATAGCACATATTATAAAACATTATAATCGTCCCAATACAAGTTAATAAATAGGGTATATATGTTTTGGAATTCTTTTTTATATTATTTAATGCAAGTTTTGGATAAAAAGATTTATTCATGTCTGGCACCACCTGTAGCTATAATTGTAAGTGTATCAGAAATCTTTTGGTACATTTCTTCATTGCTTTGTGACGCTTTATAAAGTTGATGGAATACCTCACCGTCCCTTATAAATAATACCCTCTTTGCATTACAAGCAGCCTTGATACTATGGGTTACCATAAGGATTGTCTGTCCTTCCTTATTTATCTCAGTAAATATCTTTAATAATCCCTCTGAAGCCCTAGAATCTAGTGCTCCTGTTGGCTCATCAGCAAGAACAAGCTGTGGATTTGTAATAAGTGCTCTAGCGATTGCAGTCCTCTGCTTCTGCCCTCCTGATACTTCATATGGAAACTTCTCTAAAATATCATCTATTTCCAATTTCTTCACTATAGGTATGAGCCTATTATTCATTTCATCATAATTTTTTCCCTTCAATACAAGGGGTAAAAATATATTATCTTTAATAGAAAATGTATCTAATAAATTAAAATCTTGAAATACAAAACCTAGATTATTGCGTCTAAATGAAGAAATCTCCTTTTCATCAATAGATAATATACTCTTAGAGTTTAATAAAACATCTCCCCCTGTAGGTTTATCTAAGGATGCTATAATATTAAGCAAAGTTGTTTTACCAGATCCTGATTCACCCATTATAGCTATATATTCTCCTTCCTCTACTGTAAATGAAACATTAGTAAGTGCTTGAACAGGAGAACCACCAAATCTCGTTGTATATACTTTCTTTAAATTCTTTACTTCTAAAACTGGCATATTATTTCCTCCTCAGTCTTTATTCCTCTTCATTATACAAAAAGAGAAAATGTTTTGCCATTTATCTGGCTTACATTTTCTCTTTTAAACTTACATTTTTGTAAGTTTAGTCGGAAATATCTAAATCTACTATATCTAGACCTATAAATACCTTAGTTCCTTTATCAACTTCTGACTCTATCCTAATTGTATGTGATAGCTTATTCAATATACCCTTAGATAAAAACAATCCGATTCCAGTTGACTTCTTGTAAGTTCTACCATTAAACCCTGTGAATCCCTTTTCAAAAATACGAGGTAGATCTTCTTCTTCAATACCTATTCCCGTGTCTTCTATAATTAATGTATCAGATAATTCACTATCCATATAAATTGATATTTTACCTTCATTAGTATATTTTAGTGCATTTGATAAAATCTGTTCTATAACAAATGCCATCCATTTTTCATCTGTAAGTATAATCCTATTTAAATCATCATAATTTAGTTTTATCTTTTTTCTTATAAAGAATTTAGAATACTTTCTAACTGCCTGTTTAACTATTTTATCAAGGGAGTGTTTCTTTATTTGTAAGTCCGAACTCATATGCTCTACTCGTAAATATTGTAACACCATTTCTACATACTGTTCTATTTTAAATAACTGGTCTAATGAGTCTATTGATAGGCTAGACTTTTCTGATTGTAACAAAATTTTCATTGCTGCTATTGGAGTTTTTATCTGATGTCCCCAAATTGTATAGTAATCTACCATATCATCCAATATTTTATCTTTTTCATTTATAATTTGTAGCCTATCTTTTGCAATAGTCTCAATTATTTCTTCATACCCCCTTATAATTAAATCCTTTGATTTAGAAAAGGATATATTATTAAGTCTAAAGTTATTTTTTATATATTCTAGATAAGAGTATTTTTTGTAATATTTTATGAAATCATATATTCCTATTAATAGTAGAAATATACAGATTAAACTAGTAGCATAAACGACTGACTCTAAAGGTAAGGAGTACAAAATAAAGACTGTAAAATAGATACCCATAGATATAATAATAGTTAATACGATTTTTACTTTTAGCTTCAAGTATGAAAATAAAACAAATATAATATCTTTCATATTACTCCACCATATATCCAAAGCCCTTTTTAGTCTTTATAAAATCATATAGGCCTATTTCATTTAATTTCTTCCGTAAACGATTAATGTTTACTGTGAGGGTATTATCATCAACATAATCATCATTTTCCCATAATTTTTCCATTATCTCATCCCGCAGAACAATTCCTCCAACATTCTCCATAAGTACTTGCATAATCCTATATTCATTCTTGGTCATCTCTATTTTTTTATCTTTAAAGCTTAGGGTTGTATCACTTAAATTTAGTAATACACCATTATGTTCTAGATAATTTATCTGTCCCTGAAAAGAATAGGTACGTCTTAATAATGCCCTTATCTTTGCTATAAGAACATCTAAATCGAAGGGCTTACTTATAAAATCATCCCCACCCATATTCATTGCCATGACAATATTCATATTATCATTAGCAGAGGAAATAAATATTATAGGTACTTTTGATATCTTTCGTATTTCTGCACACCAGTGAAAGCCATTATAATAAGGCAACATAATATCTAGCAGTATTAATTGTGGCTCAAAATGTATTACCTGTTCGGTTATATCTTTAAAGTCATTAAGATAAATGACATCATAATTCCACCTACTTAGATATTCTTTCATGGACTTTGCTATTGTAATATCATCCTCAATAATCATTATTCTATACATATTATCCTCTCTCCATTGTGTGAACTTCTTAGATATTAGTCTACAATTTCATTGTATTATATTATAAAATTTTATTATATTAATTGCATAGAATCACTAACATTCATATATAGTATATAATTCGCTTGTCATAATATCAACCAAATTTAACCACTTACCCATCAAATATCTCCAATTATCCAATGTCATCTGTCAAATGCCCTATTTT
>CAZIII010000171.1:0-4500 GCA_964539425.1 uncultured Tissierellaceae bacterium
ATGGATTTAAATGGGCTGATGAAGATGCACCAAGATTTCAGCTTATGCCTATGGGATATAGGGGTTATATAGAAGCGAGACCCGTTAGACAAGTAAATATATAATAATTGAATAGATAGATAAGGCAGTGTATGAACTGCCTTATTTTAATTAAAAGAATTCTTGAACATACAAAAAATATTTTGATTTATAGAAGGATTTTGACAAAATATGTAGAATTAAGTAATAGGAGATTTAATATCTCTGTATTAGTTGAAATTATTTGGGGGTGTTGTAATGACTAAAACTATTAACAAAGATTATTTTATTAAATCCATAGATAATGCAGAAATGAAATCAAACATTACTGACTTAGTACTTAGGCAATTGCCTGAATGGTTTGGAATAGAGGAAGCTATTGTAGAATACATTGATAAATCAAAAGAAATGATGTTTTTTGCAGCTTATCATAATAATGAAGCAGTAGGTTTCTTGAGTCTAAAGATTAACAACGAACATACCTCTGAAATATATGCTATGGGTGTTTTGAAGGGAAATCATAATAGAGGAATTGGTAGAGAATTAGTTGAAAGAGCAGCAAGCTATTCTCAAAAAAATGGCTATAAATTTTTAATGGTAAAAACCCTTGGAGAAACTCATCCAGATAAGAACTATAAGAAAACCAGAGAATTTTATATCAAATCAGGATTTTATCCCCTAGAAGAAATTAAAGAAATCTGGGGAGAACAAAGTCCATGCTTATTGATGGTAAGAAGTCTAAAATGATTCATCAATAGGGCAAAAGTAAATAAGGAGATAATTTATAGGAGGTGTAATATTGGAAAGATGGGAATATAAGACTATTAAATTTAAATTGAAGGGGTTTAGTGGAGGAATATTAGAAGCAGAAGACTTTGATTATGAGCTCAATAAATGGGGAGAGCAAGGTTGGGAACTAGTATCTTGCTTTACAGCAAATGCAGCTAATGGATATAGTAGGGATGCAATATCAGTTTTTAAGAGAAGAAAGTAGAAAAATAATAGTTTGTAAAAAAAGTAATTATTTCCTTGACCTTAGCCTAAGGCTAAGGTTTATTCTATATATAGAACAACATAGAGGGGGAAACGAAGTGGAAAAAACTTATTCTATAAAAGAAGTGTCAGAAATATTTAATATCACAACTAACAAGGTAAGATTTTATGAAAAGAAAGGATTAATCACTCCTAAAAGAGATTCTGAGAATGATTATAGGTATTTTACTACAGATGATTTACTTAAATTGCAAACTATACTAATGTATAGAGAATTAGATTTACCCATAGAAAATATCAGGGGTATAGTTACAGATGAGAGCAAGGATAATATACTAAATCATTTCCATGCTCAGTGGAAGGCAATGAACTATCAAATTCATAAAATACAGCTAATACAAGACTCATTGGAAGAAATTATGGATAATATATATGAAAGTGAAAATGAATCCTATAAGAAAAATATAATTCAAATAATAGAATCCATGAATGAAGTATGGAGAGTAAAAAATCAGTGGAAGGATAAATGGGATTTTGATAGTTGGGCTAAGACTTATGATAAATCAGTAGAAAGAGATAGTAGTGGATTTTATAAGTATTATAATGAGATATTGGATACCACCTACGAGAAATCTATTAAAAATAAGAAAGAGGATATAAAAGTATTAGAAATAGGAGTTGGTACTGGAAACCTATCAGATAGATTTTTAAATGGTGGATATGATATTGTTGGAATAGATCAATCTAGAGAAATGTTAAATGTGGCAAAGGAAAAGTTACCTAAGCTTAAATTAAGATTAGGAGATTTTCTTAATATACCATTTGAAAATGGGAAATTTGATGTGGTAGTATCTACCTATGCATTCCATCATTTAAATGAAGAGGAAAAGAAGATTGCTATAAATGAAATTATAAGAGTATTGAAGGATGATGGTAGAATAGTAATAGGAGATTTAATGTTTGAAAGTCAAGGGGAAAAAGAAAGGATTATGAATAAATTAACTAAGGAGGAAATAGAGGAAATAGAAGATGAATACTATTCCAATATTGAATCATTGAAATATGAATTTGAGAAACATAATAAGGAACTAGGAGTAACTAGAATGGATGAATTGGTATTTATTGTTGAAGTCAATTAAAAGCAGAATATATAAAGGCTAGAACAGCTGAGAAGATTCGTATATTTTCATTGATATGTGTATATAATAATGATATAATATGTATAGAAAACTATACGAGGTGATAATATGAAAATCAAACCTTCGACTTCTTTGAGAAATGAGTATAATGAAATATCTAACTATTGCAAAGAAAGTCTGGAACCAATCTATTTGACTAAAAATGGAGAAGGTGACTTAGTTGTAATGAGTATAGAAGCCTATACTTATAGAGAGGAAATCTTAGATTTAAGAGAAAAATTACTTGATGCTGAAATGGAAAAAATTAATGGAGCGAAATCATATTCCGTTGATGAAGTAAGTGAAAGATTAAGAGGCTTGATAGATGGATAGATATAAAGTTAGATTTATGGAATCAGCCCTCAATGACCTAGAGGAAATAGTTTTATATATTGCTAAGGATAGTAAATTAAATGCAAAGAAGTTTCATGATAAGATTATAGATAGAGCTAGGAAATTAGAAACCTTCCCGAAATTAGGTTTATTAGTTCCAGATAAAAAAATGAGCCAGAGTGGATTTAGAATCTTAGTGATTGATAAATATTTATTGCTTTATAAGATATATGATAATGAGATTAGTATCTTAAGAGTGATACATGGTTCAAGAGATTACCCTCAAATATTATCTAAAATGAAATAATTTTCATTTATACATCCTAATTAATGATTATCAATTAGATATATTTATGTGACTTTTTACTAGGAATCTGGTAAAAAGTCATTTTTATATTATAAAAAATCCTAAAAAAGAAGGGATTCTGTAAATTTAGTAGAATATATATAAGTAGAATAATTTAAGGGAGAAAAGGAGATTTGTATGGCAGAATATTTTATTGGGATGCATTGCAGATTTGATGATACAAAGTACAATAGAGATTTTTCATCAGAATTTTCAGGAATAGAGTTTTGTAATTTTACTGATGAAAAAGAAATACAAAGAATGGTTGAGATAGCTAAAAAAGATAACTTTAAAATGGGGATACATTTTCCCTTAAGAAAGACAAGCTATAAATATAGGGACCCGTTATTATTATCACTTGATGAAAGTGAAGTTTTAGAAGCATTTATAGCTGTTGAAAACGAGATTAAATACGCATCAGAGATAGGAGCAGAATATTTGTTAATACATTTCCCTAAACCTATGATAATTAATGAAAAACTTAGCTGGGACAAATGTAATTTTTCTCATAAAAATGAAGTCATTGGAGAAGAATCCTATGGTTTTGAAATGTTTGCAGATAAATGTAAATATACACTAAAAAGATTATCTGAATTATCCAGAAAGTATAAAATTCAAATAGTATTGGAAATAGAGATGCTAAATAAATATTTATATCAGGGTAGTTTATTAATAAGCTTGTTAGAAGAGTATTCGGATATAAAGCTATGTTTAGATAGTGCAAGGATTCATGTCTTAAGTAAAATAGATAAAGACTTCGACCAAAAGAAATTTATAAAGGACATGGCTAAGTATACATATTTACTTCATATATCTAATATTAAAGTTACAGATATAATAGAGTATGGGCATCATCCCGCATTGATAGATTTAAATACACAGGATGGATGGGGTAATGTTGGAGAATTCTTAGAAATAATATCTTCCCAAAATAAAAATATAAAAGTATTATTTGAGCACCGATCTGAGATTCTAACAGAAAATGAATTAAGAGATTGTTATAATTGGATTATGAATTATTTTGATTAAAATTGATATAATTAGGAGGAAAAAATGAGAAAATTAGAAGTTGGAGATTGTATAGGGATATTTTCATCATCATCGCCTATAACATATTTGGTGCCAAAAAGATTTGAGCGGGCAAAGACTTTCTTAGAGGCTAAAGGATTTAAAATAATTGAAGGTGATTTGACTGGAAAGCATGATTATTATAGATCAGGGACTATAAAAGAAAGAGCAGATGAATTAAATGCTTTGATTAGAAATTCTGAAGTTAAATGTATTATGTCAACAATTGGGGGGATGAACTCTAATTCTATTCTACCGTATATAGACTATGCAGCATTAAGAAAAAATCCTAAAATAATTATCGGATATTCTGACATTACAGCTATTTTGCTTGCAGTATATGCAAAAACAGGAATATCCACTTTTTACGGACCAGCATTAGTTGCTTCTTTTGGCGAATTTTCGTCATTTGTAGATTATACATACCAATATTTTAAAGAAATGTTAATTGACGATATTCCTGTGCCTTATGAATTTCCGATACCTGAATTTTGGACAGATGAATATTTAAATTGGGCGGAGCAGGATAGAGAAAAAGTGAGAAAGTCAAATGAATGGATTACT
>CAZIII010000171.1:4510-4880 GCA_964539425.1 uncultured Tissierellaceae bacterium
TGGAGAGGTAAACGGAAGATTAATAGGAGGTAATCTAAATACAATTCAAGGCATATGGGGAAGTGAATATATGCCAGAAATAAGAACGGGAGATATACTGTTTATTGAAGACTCTTTAAAGGATGCTGCAACTATTGAAAGAAGCTTTTCTCTATTAAAACTGAATGGTGTATTCGATAAAGTTGCTGGTATTATTCTTGGAAAGCATGAACTATTTGATGATATGAAAACAGGCAGAAAACCATATGAAATTTTACTAGAAGTCTTGGGTGAAAGAAAAATTCCATTTATTGCAGATTTTGATTGCTGTCATACACATCCAATGTTAACATTACCAATAGGTGCAGAAATTAAGTTGGATGCCACCAAT
>CAZIII010000172.1:0-4778 GCA_964539425.1 uncultured Tissierellaceae bacterium
TATTTCTACTATGCATACTAGTACAAGTTACAATTAAATCTCCTATTCCAGCTAAGCCTGAAAACGTATTACTATCCGCGCCCATTTTTTCTCCTAGTCTTGACATTTCAAATATTCCCCTAGTCATAAGTGCAGCCTTAGTATTATCACCACAGCCTAATCCATCAGATATCCCTGCTCCTAAAGCTATAATATTCTTTAAGGACCCACCTAATTCCACACCTATTACATCTGGATTTGTATATACCCTAAAGCTAGGCGTAATAAATAAATCCTGTACATATTCTGCAATTTCCTTAGAACTTGATGCAGAAACCACTGTTGTTGGCATATTAACTGCCACTTCTTCAGCATGAGATGGCCCAGAAAGCACAGCATATCTACTCTCTGGTAATATTTCCCCAACTATCTCGGAAATCCTTAATAGTGAATCATTTTCTATTCCCTTAGAAACATTTACTATTATTTGCTTAGGATCAATATAAGGCTTGCAATTTTTTAATACATCTCTGATACCATGGGTACCAACTGATAAAACTACTATGTCTTTTTTATAGTTTGCTTCTTCTAAATCACTTGTTAATTTTATATTTGTAGGTAAAAAAACATTAGGAAGATATTTTTTATTAATTCCAGAATCTCTAATTTCTTGAATTTGTTTTTCATCCCTTAGCCACATATCCACATCATAGCCTTTTTGAGCTAATAAAATAGCCAAGGCTGTTCCCCAGCTTCCTCCACCTAATATTCCTATTCTTTCATTCATCATAAACACCTGCCTATTTTTTATTCCCCAACTTTGCTTCATTGCCACTAAATAATCTTATTATATTGGGTTTATGCCTTATTATGGATAGAGACGCAAGTATCAGAGTAGTAATAACTAATGATTTATCTGTTAAGTCAGTTACTAACAACATAACTAGTGGGGCAGCGACTGAAGCCATAATTGAACCCAAAGAAACATATCTAGTAACTAAAATAAAAGTAAGAGCAACCACCAAAGAAATCAAAGCTACTTTCCAATTAAGTATCAATAATACTCCTAATGATGTCGCTACACCTTTACCACCTTTAAATCCAAGAAAAACTGGAAAATTATGTCCTAGAACTACAAATATACTAGCTATTAATCCTCCATTAAATCCCAATATATATTTACCTAATAGTACAGCAATTATACCTTTCAATATATCTAAGAGAAAAGTTAGCATTCCCATTTTTTTACCTAGAACCCTAAGGGCATTAGTAGCGCCTGCATTTCCACTTCCATAACTCCTTATATCTATATTCTTTGATGTTTTTCCTAAAAAATAAGCAGATGAAAAGCACCCTATTATATAGGATATAAATATGGTGATTAACTCTTTCATCCATTATTCACCCTTTTCTCTAAATTCAATTTGAATAGGTACACCTGCAAAACCAAAATGATTTCTTATTTGATTTTCTAAATACCTTACATAAGAAAAATGCATTAGCTCCTTGTTATTCACAAATATTACAAACCTAGGAGGTCTGACGGAAACCTGTGTTCCATAATAAATTTTAGCTCTTTTACCCTTATCACTAGGTGGTTGATTCATTAATACAGCTTGATTAATAATATCATTTAATACACCTGTACTAATCCTTAAATTATAATTATTATTTACAATATTAATTAATTCCAGTAATTTATCTACTCTTTGACCTGTCAATGCAGATATAAACACTATTGGTGAATACAAAATAAACCCTAATGTCTTTCTAATTTCTTTTTCAAATTCTAAATGGGTATTGGTGTCCTTGCTAACTAAATCCCATTTATTTACAGCAATGATTATGGCCTTCCCATTATCATGGGCATAGCCAGCAATTTTCGTATCTTGTTCCGTAATACCTTCAGTAGCATCTATAACTAATATACAGATATCTGATCTATCAACAGCAGTTAATGTCCTAATTACCGAATACCTCTCTATATCTTCATAAATACTTCTTTTTCTTCTTAGACCTGCAGTATCAACAAATACATATCTTTCATCACCATAATCAAAATAGGTATCTATGGCATCTCTAGTAGTTCCTGGAATATTTGTTACAATTACTCTATCTTCCCCAAGAATATGATTTATTAAAGATGACTTTCCTACATTTGGCTTACCTATCATAGCAACTCTAATAAGACTTTCATCATACTCTGTATCTTTATCTTCCGGAAAATTCTTAACTATTTCATCTAATAAATCTCCAATGCCAAGACCTTGCTCACCCGAGATTACAACTGTTTCCCCGAGTCCTAATTCGTAAAATTCAAATATTTCATCTGGAGTCTTTGGTGTGTCAATTTTATTACAAGCTACTACTACTTTTTTACCTGACTTCCTAAGTATATTGCCAATTTCTCTATCTGTAGAAGTTAGTCCATCTAATCCATCTACTACAAATAAAATTACATCAGCCGTATCTATGGCTATCTCAGCTTGCCTTTTTATATTTGCCATAATTATTTCTTCATTCTCTGGTTCAAGTCCTCCTGTATCTATTACTGTAAAATAATTACCAAGCCATTCTGCCTCGGCATAGATCCTATCTCTAGTAACACCAGGAGTGTCTTCTGTTATAGCTATTCTCCTACCTACTAATTTGTTAAATAAAGTTGATTTCCCTACATTAGGTCTTCCAACTATACACACAATTGCTCTATCCATTTTTTCATCCCTCAATTCTTAATAGTATCAATAAAATGCTTTCCTTCAACTCTTGATGGAATCACAGGGCTATTTAATTTTTGAGATACTTCCTCAATTTTCAAATTATCTAAAAATATTTCTTCATCCCTTTTCATCATTGTTCTAGGAATAATAATTCCATCAACATTGTCAAATGCTGAAAGTTGTTCCACTAAATCTTGCCCAGTCACAAGACCTGATACAGTAATAGTGTCTCCAAAAAAATTATTAACTATAGGCACAACCTCTAATTCTAAACCAATAAATTTTTCTAGTATATTATCTTTAATTCTAACCATAAAATCATAGGCTAAAGTACCTGTAGCTAAAATATATTTTTTATCAGTCTTTATGCAAGTTTTAATTTTCTTGAGTTCCTTAGATATTTCATCTTCAAAGGACTTCATAAGACCTACACCATTCTCTAATTGAGGAAATCCTTCATACTCATTATGTTTAGGTAACTCTCTCCTAGTCATTGCAAAAAACTCATCTGATGGAAATACAAACCTAGTTCCAAATTTCTTCAAGAATTCTCTCTGCTTTTTATCAATATAATTCAATAATTCATTAGATAGTTCCTTAGTATATGGTTCTACCTTTTGCAATTTTTCTCTATATTTAGTTATACCGATTGGTACTACTGCTACTGATTCAACAGTTGGATATAAATCTGATAAATCAGATAATGTTCTATCTAATTCTATTCCATCATTTATACCAGGTACTAATACTATTTGACAATTAACTTCTAGTTTTACATCTCTAAACCTTTTTAATATATCATAAATCTTGCCCGCATTTTTATTGCTTAACATTTGCATCCTTAGTTCTGGATTTGTAGTATGAACACTGACATTAATTGGGCTTAATCTATATTCAATAATTCTATCTATTTCCTCATCGCTCATATTAGTCAAAGTAATAAAATTGCCTTGCAAAAAAGATAGTCTTGAGTCATCATCCTTAAAATACAATGTTTCTCTCATATCAGGAGGTAATTGATCAATAAAGCAAAATATACATTTATTTCTACAAGATTTAGCCTTATCAATTAAAGGATTTGTAAATATTATACCCAAATCTTCATCATAGTCCTTCTCTATTTCCAATTCCCAAATATCTCCATCTTGCTTTTGTACAGTCATAACAATAAAATCATCTGAAACTAAATACTTATAGTCCAAAATATCCTTAACAGGAACATTGTTTATTGATAGCAATATATCTCCTTGCTCTAAATCCAACTCTTCAGCAATACTTCCTTCTGCCACTTCTTCAATAATATTCTTATCTTCTGCGAAATTCTTTAATTCCATAATCACACCTCAATTGTTTTCTAATCTAAGATTATTCTATTACACAAAAGTCTATATGTAAAGAGTAAGCCCACAGATAATTCTGTAGGCTTGTTGTTAGTTAATATAGTGGATATTTATCACATAACTTTGCTACTCTATCTTTTATAGCATCTCTGTCATTGCTTTCATCTAATGCTAAATTGATTATTTCAGCAATCTCTAACATATCTTCTTCTTTCATTCCACGAGTTGTCATTGCAGGAGTACCTATTCTAATTCCACTAGTTACAAATGGTGATTCTGGATCATTTGGAATAGTGTTTTTATTTGTTGCAACTCCAATATCATCTAAGAGTGCTTCTGCTTTCTTTCCTGTCAATCCTTTAGTTCTAACATCTATTAAAATTAGATGATTGTCAGTGCCTCCAGAAACTAGTCTAAATCCATTTTTTATAAGACCTTCAGCTAATGCCTTTGCATTATTTAATGTTTGTTGCTGATAGCCCTTGAAATCATCTTGTAAAGCCTCACCAAATGCAACAGCTTTAGCAGCTATTATATGCATAAGTGGTCCACCTTGAATTCCAGGGAAAATAGATTTGTCTATTGCCTTAGCATATTCTTCTTTACATAATATCGCACCACCACGTGGTCCACGAAGTGTTTTATGAGTTGTAGTAGTTACAAAGTCAGCATATGGCACTGGGTTTGGATGTAAACCAACTGCAACTAGTCCAGCAATGTGAGCCATATCAACCATTAA
>CAZIII010000173.1:0-4745 GCA_964539425.1 uncultured Tissierellaceae bacterium
ACCAAGTATAGTAGCCATTAAAGCATAGAAAATATACTTTAATCCTATTACTCCATTGCTATAGCCCAATGCTTTTAAAGTTCCTATATTTACCCTTTGTTCATCTACCATTCGAGTCATAGTAGTAAGGCATACTAAAGCTGCTACTAGTGCAAAGAATATAGGAAATACTGTTGATAGTGCATCTATTCTATCTGCTGCTCCACCATAATCCATATAAGAATAGTGTTTTTTTCTATCCAATACATACCATTTGGCTTTATCTATTTTCTTTATTTCTATTTCTGCATCTTCTATTTTTAACCAAGCCTTATCTAACTCTTTCTCTGCTTTTTCTTTTTCTCTTAGATATTCTTTTTCTCCAACTGCAATACTTTCTTTTGCTTTCTCTATATCATTATGAGCTTTTCTAAATTTTTCATTGGCTGTTCTCTCACCTTGCTCTAGACTAGTTTTTTCTTCTTCTAACTTTAATCTAGATTCATCTAAAATCTCTTTCGATTTGTTTAATTCTAGCATCACATTAGATAACTCTTGTTTTCCATTTTTTATTTCTGCTTTTCCTTTTTCTACAGATTCCTTTGTGGTTAATAAAATATTTTTAGTATTTTCTAATTCTAATTTAAGTTGTTCATTATTTTCTTCAGTTAATTGAGGATTCTGTAAAGCTAATTCTAATTGTCCTATAGCTTTCTCTAATTCTGTAATTCCTTTTTCACCTTTTTTTATTTCTTCTTCTGCTTTTAAAAATTCACTTTGTGCAATAGCATTCTTCTCATTATAGGTTTTCAGCCCTTGTTCATAGGCTAATTGCCCCTCTCGCAAATCCGCTTCAGCTTTTGCAATAGCTTCTTTACCTTGTATTATGCTATTGTTAAAATTTATCTCTTCCCGCCTTAGTTTCTTTTCATTTAGAACAACTTCCTCTTTACCTTCTTCTATTTCATTAAGAGCCTTATTTAATTCTGCTTCAGCTTTTCTCTTTTCATCGTAATACTCTTTCTTTCCCTTTTCTAATTCTTTATTAGCCTTAGAAACAACTTCATCATATCTTAATTTTTGTCTGTCTTTGGCTATATCTTCTATTTCTTCAGTTACTTTGTCTGTTAATTGGAAGTATTCATCATTATATGAGTTTATCTCCATTGCATCTTTTACAGTTAGAAATATATCTGTATATACTTCTTGTTTAAAGTTCTCTTCTGGAATCATAATAAAATTTCTTACCTGACCACTACCAATATTACTATTTCCTTTTTCAAAAGATAAGTAATAAGGCGTTTGTACAATTCCTACAATGGTATATTCTGTATTAATTAAATCATCTGTTAGTGGTTCATCTTTTCCTGAATACAAATTAATCTTTGAACCTAATTTACCAGTACTAAATCCATTCTCAGACCCTTCAATCAAAGCTTCATTGGAATTTTCTGGGTACCGTCCTTCCAATAATTTGGCACCATTAATTTGATCCTTAGAAGAAAATCCATGAACTCTTAATACAACTTCTGACTCACCATAATCTGCCAAAGCATCTATGGTATAGGTACCATGGGTATTTTTAACACCTTCTATATTTCTAATTGCTTTCAAATCCTCATCGGTTAATCCCAATGTAGATACAACTCTTATATCCATTAGATTGTAGTCATCATAATACTTATCTGCAGTAAACTTCATCACTTCAGGCGTAATTTTAAGCCCTGAAAAAAATGCTACACCCAATGCTATTATCGCTACTATGGAAAAAAATCTGCCTTTAGATTTGTATATATCCCTGAATATATCTTTTATTAATGCTGATTTCTTACCTACCACTCAATCACCTCTACGGGTAAAGGGTTTCTATTTATGGTTTGACTTTCTATCATTCCATTCCTTACCTTAATCATTTTATCACCCATTGGTGCTATAGCAAGATTGTGAGTTATAACCACTACTGTCATATTCATTTTTCTACCAGTATCTTGTAATAATTTTAGTATAGCTTTACCAGTATTATAGTCTAATGCCCCGGTGGGTTCATCACATAGTAGTAGCTTGGGATTCTTAGCTAACGCTCTTGCAATTGCCACTCTTTGCTGCTCACCGCCTGATAATTGTGCTGGAAAATTATCCATTCTGTCACCTAATCCTACTGCTTGTAAAATTTCCTTAGGATCTAGTGGATTTTTACAAATTTGTGTTGCTAACTCTACATTTTCTATAGCTGTTAGATTTTGTACCAGATTATAAAACTGAAATACAAAACCAATATCATGCCTTCTATATGTTATAAGTTCTTTATTTGAAAAAGAGCTTACTTCCTTATTATCTACTATTAATGTTCCAGAGCTAACTGTATCCATACCACCTAATATATTTAGTATAGTACTTTTCCCTGCACCACTTGCACCTGCTACTATTACAAACTCTCCCTTATCAATAGAAAAGTCAACTCCGCTTAAGGCCTCAATCTTTACTTCTCCCATCTTATATATCTTTTTTACATCTTTAAATTCAATAAAGTTTCCCATTCTTATCTACTCCTTATTAAGACACATTTATATACCAATATAATTCTATTGTTAATTAATTTATATACCCATTATATTTAAATAAATCTCATATGTACAACAAAAAGACTATCTTTCATAGATCTATTCCTACGGAAAGATAGTCTCTAACTTTTCTTAGCAATTTTTGTTGAATTTTTATTCTATCTTCTGAACACTAATCATCATATTTAACTAAGGAATTCACATGGTATTTTTCTAATTTATCTTTTCCTTTTAGGAATTCAAGTTCAATTAAAAATTCTAATGCCACCACTTCTCCCCCAATTGACTCTATTAGTTTTGTGGCTGATAATACTGTGCCTCCTGTAGCTAATAAATCATCTACTATTGCAATTCTCTTACCTTTTTCTATTGCATCACGGTGTATTTCTAGAGTGTTATTACCATATTCTAATTCATATTCATGACTAATTGTTTCTGCTGGCAATTTCCCAGGTTTTCTAACAGGAATAAATCCAACTCCTAAAGCATAAGCAACAGCGGCACCTAATAAAAACCCTCTAGCCTCTGGACCTGCTATGTAGTCCACTGCTTTATCCTCTAAATCTGCTACTATAAGATTTACAACTTCTTTAAAAGCATCCTTGTCCTTAGTTAAAGTAGTTATATCTTTAAAACTAATACCCTTCTCTGGAAAATCTTCTATAACTCTAATTTTAGATTTTAGATCCAAATAAAATCCCTCCTATGTTGGAATTAAAAATTATTACTTACATAGTCTATCATATTTCTACACTTATTTCTTGTTAATTTTAAATTTTTATACTAAAATATATAAATTTTCACTTAAATTAATAAGCCAATAAAATTATTCGGTTGAAAATAATTCTATTGGCTTTCATAATAATCTCTTAATCTACTTCTTTGCCTATTTCCCTAACCCTTTCCCCACATACACTACAAAACATATCACCTGCCCCAATGGAGGAATTGCATTTGACACATTTATTAGGTAACGCTGATTGTGTAGGAAATGCATATCCACATCCACCACAAAATTTTGCATTTAAAGGAACTGACTTACCACAATTTATGCAATTTGTAGTTTTGCTAATTAGATTTTCTGTAGCTACTAGGTCAACTCTTATACTTTCTCTATCCATTGTATTAGTTTTCTTTTTTTTCTTTAATATAACTAGAATCACCATAACAATAATCAGTAATATGACTATTGAACCTACTATGATCATTATGCTTTTCGTGTTCACTTTGTCTTCTTTTATTTCTACATTTGAAGATGTAACTGGTGTTACAGCAGGTTCCTCTACCTTAGGCTGTTCATCAGCCAAAGCTCGAGATTCTGCCAGTAGTTCTGCTATTACTGGAAAACCTGGGTTAGTCTCATTCAATCCACGCAATAAGTCTAATGCTTCAGTATATTTTTCTTCTTGATAAAGTGCGATAGCATTTTTATATTTTGCTGTAAATTGACTCTCTGAAGGTTTTATATTTATTTCATTTAAAAATTGATTCACTATACTTATAGGAACAGCAAAATTCATTCCTGCAACTTGGGAACCGCTATTTTGATCGATCATTCCAAAAGTATTTATTCCTACAACTTCTCCTACTTCATTGAACAAAGGTCCTCCTGAATTCCCCCCATGAATAGCAGCATCTGTCTGAATAACACTCCAACCGCCAGCCATTTCTTTTTTTGCAGATATAATACCTGATGTTAAAGTAGGTTCTTGAATCGCTTGTGCTACATTAAGTGCATCAGATAAAGTAGCCACAGCGGGATACCCCATTGCATAAACTTTATCCCCTGTACGTAGTTTAGTGTCATCTCCTAATACAACTGTTGGTAGATTTGATTTATCAATTTTCAATATTGCAACATCTTTCCCCGGAATAGGTGTCCCCATTTTTCTTAAGTCTAAACTTACACCCTTAGCAGTAACATCACTACCTGGGGTAACATTACCTAAATAACAATAATAATTTGTTTGAAGATTTTTGATGTCAATTTGGTATGACAGTATATTATAAAAAGCATTCAGTAGACCATCAATTTCATCTTGACTCATTTCATATCCTAATGTTCTCATTTCGGAAACAAAGCTATTCGTACCTTCAACGGCATAATCTTCAAGTGCAGTTACAACAAAACTATAATATAATTCATCCTCCATGTATAAGACTTAATAATTCTATTGATTCCAACTACACTATATTATAAAAGAG
>CAZIII010000174.1:0-1676 GCA_964539425.1 uncultured Tissierellaceae bacterium
ATAAAAAAATCCAGCTAGGATAAATATCCTGGCTGGATTTAAGTATAAGATTTATTTTATATCATTATCTTTAAACAATCCTGAAACTTTATTAATATCCATGGCAAATAAAATACCTTTTCCTGGTTCATCTATATGCATAGTATCTTCTATAGCTTTAATTATCCTGTCTGATTTTTCCTTTTCAATTATTATCATAACAATTTCTTTTTCTGGTTCAATATTCATTGAGAAGAACATACTGCTTTCATGGACGCCTGACCCTCTTGCATTAATTATAGTTGCTCCTCTAGATCCTGCTGTGGCAGCTGCATCTACAACTTCAGCTCCCAAGCCTCTCTCAACTATAGTATAAATCACTTCATATTTCATATCATTCTTCCCTCCAATTAATGAATCACTCTCATTCGTAGGATTGCTTCTCACACCAAGTGTCCTACTTATAGGCTTAGAAAATACTATTCCTTGATTTGGCTTGTCTAGATGGAACTTTTCCGTTATGACTTCATGAATTTTATCTTCTAGCTGTTTTTTTGCAATCATTATTACAATCTCTTTTTTTGCTTCATCTAATCCTAATAACTCTAAAATATGATTCTTAACAGTTCCTCTTCCTAAAAAAATAGTTCCACCTGCTACCCCTATTTTTTTTACTTCTTTTAAAACCTTACTTCCTATACCTAGGTTAACAATTACTACAGAAAGAACTTTGTCCGTATTAAACATATCTGAATTCATCTATATCAACTCCTTTTCGCAGACTTACGTGCATATACTAGTCCTAAGATCTGTATGGCAATCAAAGGCGTTAAGGCTACCATAGCAATTACTCCAAAAGCATCCATTAAAACATCTGCCCCTTCAACAGCTTCCGCTACACCTTGAGCAAAAGCCAGTATAAATGTAGCTGTCATTGGACCAGATGCTACACCACCTGAGTCAAATGCAATACCTACAAATATTTTAGGTGCAAAATATGATAAAATTATTGCAATAAAGTACCCTGGGACAATATAATGCCATAATTTAATACCAGGCACCAATATTCTTATCATAGAAAGAGCAACTGCAACTGCTACTCCTATTGATAATGTATATAGTATTACTTTCTTTTTAATATGTCCAGAAGTAACATCTTCTATTTGCTCATTTAATACATATACTGCTGGTTCTGCAAATATTACAGCAAATCCTAAGATAAACCCAATAGGAATAACTATCCAATTATTATCAAGAGATGCTGCAACATATCCTATTGCAGACCCCGCTTCCATAAATCCTGCATTTACACCAGTTAAAAATAGTACAAATCCAATAAATGTATAAAGTAAGCCTTTGAATATCTTCTTAAGTTGTCTTTTTGTTAGTTTGAAAAATATTATTTGAAAAATAAGAAACATTACTATCAAGGGAATCAAAGCTAAAATAACTTCTATTGCTAGTGTAGGGATTTGTTTTATAAAAGGAATTATTACACCAGTCGTAGAAGAAGTATTATATGGTAGTGCCCCTGATAAAGACTTTATACCAGACAACAAACTCATGATAAGAACTGCAATCATCGGCCCTGTAGAAGCTACTCCTACTAACCCAAAACTGTCTTCTTCAGATGCCTTTCCCCCTTGAGTTGATGATACTCCTATTCCTAATGCTAGAATAAAAGGTACTGTCATAGA
>CAZIII010000174.1:1776-4694 GCA_964539425.1 uncultured Tissierellaceae bacterium
ACAAACTTCCACATTAAGTTTGCTCCTATGGGAGCTACTGTAAAATTTAGTATTAGTACTATGATAGTAATTGGAAATACTGCTAATGCTACATCTTTAAATTTTTGCATCAATATGTTCAAATAATATCAGCTTCCTTTCTACGAAATATTTATATTTTATGGTTTGATTATATTATAGTATATAATGTCACTTAATGTAAACGCTTTATTTAGATTCTCTAAGTAATTAGCCTTAAATAGTTATATTCTTATACTAGTATATAATAAATATCCATTAATATTATAATGACCCCACCTATCATATCAGAAGTAAAAAAGCCTTTAAGAGATTCAAAAATTGCTTTTATAACTACTGCTGGAATCCATTTGAAAGAAGATAAACCCTTTGATACTAAAAAATCTAAAAAGATTTACTTAACTTTGCTATAGTGGGTAAAGACGAAGAATTAATAAATTAGATTACAATTGGAAAAAATGATTATTCTCAGCGCTAGAACTATATATAATTCTTTTAATCAAATAAAGAAAGTTGTTCTAGTTCTGAGTCCATAAGATTTGAGGCGGTTATACCTATTAATCTAATTTTGTTATTTATTTCAATTTCATCTAAAAGCTCCATAGTTATATTAAAAATTTGAGTGAAATCATTGATATATTCATTTTGTGTTTTACTTCTAGTTTGAATTGTAAAGTTTTCATCCTTTATTTTTAAAATAATAGTCCTCCCATGTATTTTTCTACTCTTTAAATCATATGATAACTCCTCTGAGAATCTTTCTAAATATTTTATTAGTACATCCTTATCTTTTGTAGCTTCATCAAATGTACGTTCAACTCCTAAGGATTTCCTCTCCCTATTTGTATTTACTCTCCTATAGTCTATACCACGAATTCTATTATGTATTTCCACACCGGACTTCCCAAACATTCCCATAAGAAATTCTTCTGATAATCCTAATAAATCTTCAATAGTATAAACCCCTATACCATTTAACTTTTTAGCAGATTTAGGACCTATTCCATGTACTTTTCTAACAGGTAATGGCAATAGTATATATGGTATCATATCTTCAGTTATGATCTTTATTCCACTTGGCTTATTCCAGTCTGATGCAAGTTTTGCTAAAAATTTATTATATGAAATTCCTACTGACATGGTTAACCCCGTACTTAATGCCACTTTTTCCTTAATTTTCATTACTAATTCCACTGGTTCTATCTTAGACTTGGAAATATCCAAATATGCCTCATCTATTGATACTTTCTCTATCAAGTCTGTGAATTCACATAAGATCTCAAAAATCTGTTGAGAAACTTCTTGGTATCTTTTCATCCTAGGATAAATATAGCAACCCTTTGGACATCTTTTCTTTGCTATAAATATAGGCATAGCAGAATGAATCCCATATTTCCTAGCTTCATAATTAGCTGTAGTTACAATACCATGGTTACTTAATCCACCTACTATAACAGGCAATCCCTGAATATCAGGATTGTCCTGTTCCTCCACTGATGCATAAAATGCATCCATGTCTACATGTATAATATTTAAGTTTTTATCTTTATTTAACTTTTTCATATCCATATTTACATCACTTCTTTGCTTCAATTATAATATTAGAAAACTGAACAGGATTAAAGGCTCTCAATGGTACAAAGCTATTTCCCAAACCACTATCAATATAAAGTACTAAGCTAGCTATTTTAAAAACACCTTTATCATATTTAGGAAACAAACCTTGTCCTGGTGCTACTATTGACCCTATTATTGGAAGTCTAATTTGTCCTCCGTGCGCATGCCCTGATAATACTAAATCTACTTTACTCTCAGAAAAATTTTCAATGTTATTTGGAGAATGTAACAATAAGATATTATAATAGTCTAGATTAGAATTTCGGGTAGCTTCTTGATAATTTATAGCATCTTCATATGCCCTAGACCTTGAAGTAAAATTAAGTCCAGTCAGATTTATTTCTTCTCCATTTACTGCAACTACCCTAGAGTCATTCTCCATAATAATTACTCCCAATCTTTCCATCTCAATCTTCAAATCCCTGTATAAACCATTTCTCATTTCATGATTACCTTCTACAAAATAAATATCTTTATCTAGTTTAGATATACTTTCAAGCATTTTTGTTACTGTGTCTAATTCTGTATCTTTGTGATCTATTATGTCACCTGTCAATACTATGAAATCAGGATTAAATTTTTCTATCTCAACTCTTATTTTATCTACATCTATTAAATGATTGGAGTGAAAGTCAGTAATCTGGGTTATTTTTATATTATTTTTTATCTTAGGGGAGTCTATTCTTATATCTCTTACTCTAAATTTGCTTATTTGATTAAAATTATAAAGATATATAAGTGCTATGATGGCTGCAACCACAAATAAATTTTTTAATAATTTCATCTTCTTCCTCCTATTGCTGTATTTAATATATCTATAATATATTGATTATATCATAAAATGAAAAATATATAGACTATAACTAGTTGCTATAGTCTATATAATATTATTCACTTTCATCCATCGCTCATAAACTCTTGTTCTTTTTGAATTTAAAAAAGGCCTCTACATGATATAGATACATGTAGAGGCTCATCAAAACGTTACCAAGCAAAAGTGTTGCTGCCAATCTTTTTTTATATATTTTAAATATTTTTTAAAAAAATTATTTACAAATTCTATTTAATTAACACTACCGTTGTGATTATTAAATTCTTAATAATTATTTAGCAGCAGATATTACACCGCAAGCAATTCTTTCCCCTGATTCCCCTGCAGGTTGGCTTCTATAGTCATCAGGATTTTCATGTATAATTATTGATCTTCTAACGACATCCTCAGGAGTAAATTTATCATTTTACAATATAATATGAAAAGAATGTATAATATGTGTGGTATGAAA
>CAZIII010000175.1:0-2517 GCA_964539425.1 uncultured Tissierellaceae bacterium
AATATATTTTAACTTTATCAATGTAAACAATTATGTTTACAAAATTGTTTACATATATATAAACATAAATATTAAAAATAAAATTTATATATTTCTGTATTAGGATGTACTTTTCACTCCATACTTACTTTAGTTAGCTTCTTATATTTCATCTATAATTGGCTTGGGAAACCAATTTGTTAGATCCAACTTGCCTATATATACATATTCATTGCCATATTCTGAAGTTAGTGGTGCAAAAATATTTTTATACTCATTTACATAAAAACGACCACCTTCAAGGCCTTTTATATCTGCAATTTCCCTTGCTACAAGTGTAGCAACACTTTTCCCCACTTGCTTAGATAACTTTTTTTCAATCGTTACATTCTCACGTGGAGAATATTTGTAGGTGATATCTTTACCACCTGCATTTAGTATGTAGGGAATACCTACATGGGCACCTTCCCAATTATCACCAATATTAAGTTGCTTACCATCAAGACTAACTGCCTCACCTGAAATCTTCTTTCCTTCAAATTCAAAGAATATTGGGCTGTCATATTCACCTGCATAATAATATTTATTTTCTGCCGTAGGAACTAAAACCTGATTATATTCATTAATATAAAACTTTCCCCCTGGCATACCACTAAAATGAACTTTGATTTCATTAATCTTTTCTACTAATTCTGTATGTTCATCTGTTGAAGGATGCCATATTTCTTCCTCCATAGAGCGGTACACTAGACCTATAACATATTTACCATCCTTATTTCTTTTAACAGAATAACTAGCATCCTTACTAACATTAGCTGGGATATTACCCTTAAATTCAATAAATCTTTTATTCATGTGCCTTACTCCCCTTTCAAGAACCATTGTTCATAATTAACTCTTCCAATATAATACGGAAGCCAATCTTCATCCTTATCTGGGTCATACTCACTATTATCATGCTTCATTAATGCTATACCATATGGATTCACAATAAATCTAACTGGTCCCCACCTACGAATCATCCTAATCCTTTTTATTAATTCTTTATCTTCAAAAATAGGATAAATAATTTCGCCAGCATTTCGACAGTAAATTTTATTTCTCTGGGATAAATTGTATGGCATCCCCACATAAGGCTTGTCCCACCTACTTCCAACCTTTAAACCCTCATCATTTGATAAATCTATGATTTCATCAGTAATTGGACTTTTAAACAGTAAACTTCCTTTACACTCACCAACACAAAATACCTTACGTTTTTCATTATTGGAATCATATATGGGAACGAGAACTTGTCCATGTTCATTTATTTGAAAGGTTCCACCCTTCCTTCCTATATATGTTTCTTTAACCTTATTAACTGCACTTATTAAATCATGTACATCATCTGTTTTACAGGCCAAACATAGGCCTGTTTCATCCCCAACAACATGCTCAATAACAGGCCAATATCCATGATATTTATGTTTGCTTTTTAACTTAAAAACAGATCTTGACCCAACTATCCTGCTATACCTTCCTTCCCACTCTTTGCAAGTTTCCTCTTTAAATTTAAATTCGCTTAAATCACCCATACTGCATCCTCCCTATGGAAATTCTAACCCATTATTTATTTTACATATATAATGATATTTACCATTTTCTAAGTATACTGCATATTGATTATCAGCTAAAAAGAATTTAGTGATTCTAATATTTTCTTCCTGCAATTGCCTTAAGCAATTTATTAATTTACTGGCATTAGCCCCTAATCTCCTATCTAATGCATTTTCCTCCCTTGCATATTGCTCCCCCTTATTGATTTTTTGTGTAATAACCTGCCTGCCCCTTTTTTGTTTAAAAAAGAGAACTCTTATTTCTAAACCATTAATAATTTCATTTGGTACTATTCCTTTTAAAACAGTATCTTCCCATTTGAAATCATTGTTTTCTTCCAAGTCCATAGTTTTAAAATCTTCTTGTAACTGAGTAACATATCTAGTCTCCCAATTACCATCTTCTTTTTTTAAGACAAGTACATATTTTTTTTGAGATGTTACTTTAAATCTACCATAACTACCTTTGACCTTTTCAATTAACTTGGTAATTTCTTGTGGATTTAAGATTAACTTGTCATCTTGGTCAAATATATTTCCATTTGAATCGCAAGAATATTCTCTTCCCTTGTATTCACCTGGATAGGTATCCCCCATTGATAAAGTCTTTACATCAATTTCATCCTCTGAAGGGAAAGGTGTCTTAGGTGGGTTTGCCTGTTCTAGGATTATATTATCTTCATTTACTATATAATACTTGTTTCTTTTAGCACCTAGTATCTGATCCCAGTTTGCCTTTAGGTAGATATTTTCATCTACAGTATTCTGGGCATATAAAACATAGACCTTAGATAGGCTATCTCCCTCTGACTTGGCCTTTCTAAGAACCCTTCCCAATGTTTGAATTCTCTGCCTTACTGATGTACTTGATGCAGCAATTATTCCTATATCTGTTTCAGGTACATTAAAACCCTCTATTAATGACCTTGCTGATACAATTATC
>CAZIII010000175.1:2617-4607 GCA_964539425.1 uncultured Tissierellaceae bacterium
TCTTTCTTTTCTATTAAGTGGAAGGCCTATGTGAATTAACTCAAACTCTGGAAGTATGCCCATAGCAAGGGCATCTTTTACATTTAATTCAAATACTATAGGTCCAATCTCTTTCCCAAGCAAACTTGTATTATAATTATCATTATATTGTTTGCTAGCTTCCTCATAAATTTCTTCTCTTTCAGGTGTTGCTGATAAGCCAAGATTAAAACCCCTTTTAACATTAAATATTTTACTCATACTCTTAGCACCTGCCCTATGGCATTCATCAACTATTAACAAGAGCTTTTCTTCATCTTCTTTAGGAATCTTTTTATGAAGTTTCATAGAGGCTGATTTTAAAACAGCTATAATAATTCGCTTTTTATCGTCAATACCATCATCGTGGCCCCCACCTAATCGACCAATCATATTACTTGGCAAGTTAGTGTTTTTTAAAATTTCATCATACCATTGATTTTGCAAAACTATTGTAGGAACTATAATTACAACTGACAACTTATCCACTTGTTCTTTTAGTCTCTCTATTATTGCCAATGCCAAAATGGTTTTTCCTGCACCAGTAACGACTTTTATTGTACCTTTCTTGTCTAAAAGCCATTTTCCTACACATTCTTCTTGCCATTCATATAGTTTAATATTCTTCGTCATATCCCACTTTGTTGGTTGAGATTGTTTAAGATCTTTATTATTTAATATTACTGATGATTTATCCTCGTTCATAATATATCACTGCCTCCATCAGTTTATATATCCTATAAATAGGATTTCTTATTTAAATTTATCTGCTTGTTCCTAAATATATATCCGTATCTTTTATAGTTATATTTATTATAGTATACCCTAACTGGAAAAATAATAGTAGAATTTATCCTTTTCATTCACTAAGGAACCATAGTTTGCAGGGGTTAAGGCATTAATATAATATAAATTTATCCCTGTTTACATTTATGTTTACAAGATTGTTTACATATATGTAAACAAAAAACCCCTTTAATTTGAGAGGTTCACAATCATCTATAGACAGAAATTTTATAATTTTTTATTTCAACAACTCCCCATAAATAATTATTGAAATATTGTTGGTATATTTAAGAATTACCTGAAGATTATCATAATCATTCTTTAGGCAATCCTCAAAATAATTATAGGCATTTCTATTGGCCTTATCTTTTGTATATTCATAATAATAAAGCATATACCTATATATTGCTTCCTGTAAATTATCCCCTATGCTTTTTATAGAAGATAATTTATTGAAAGATAAGGTATAAGCCCTATCTAATTCAACATCTGAAAAAGCAAGCTTATCATCATTAAACATTTCTTTTATTTCCCTAATGTGATTTGCAAGTCCAGCATCAATTAATTTTCTAAATTCTTCTATAGACTTTGAATTTTGATTATTCTTCACTTCAAATCTAAATTTTATCTGTTTTATAGACCTGCCAACTTTAATCTTTTCATAGGTAACAAATATATTAGACTGATTATTAAGTTCACTTACAGCCGTCTTGATAACATAATTTTCAAAATTGCCAAATCTCTCATAAGCTCCTTCTTGAATTCCCATCTTTTTCTTTAACTCATTAGTTTCTATAGTCAAAGATTTATGATTAGAGTATTCCCACTGGATCAATAGTTCATATAGCCTAATAGAATATTTACTATTCAATTGCATTACTTGTTGTAAAGGATAACCTTTGTAATGTTTTCCCAACTTTAAAAGATATGGAACTAGGTCTGAATGGAATTGGAAACTTACAATTCCTTTATTTGGTTCATATGTAGATTTAATAACCCATTGGACTAACTCCCAACCACCGTTAGGTAGTTGTATTTCTAATTGTTTTGCCATCAATCCTTTGGCAACATCTTTCATATAATCGTGATTTTTTGATTCCTTATTGCCTATTAAATTAAAAAAGTCAGATAAGGGGTCCCGAGCGCCTACGAGAAATTTGTATCGATAAGAAATAGATTTAAAAAT
>CAZIII010000176.1:0-4581 GCA_964539425.1 uncultured Tissierellaceae bacterium
TTGAAACCTTTGTACATGGTGCAATGTGTATGTCCTATTCAGGTAGATGCTTAATAAGTAATTACATGACTGGTAGGGATTCCAATAGGGGAGATTGTGCCCATGGATGCAGATATAAATATAATCTAGTAGAAGAAAAGAGACCAGGAGAGTATTTTCCTGTTTATGAGGATGAAGATGGAACATTTATAATGAATTCCAAGGATCTTTGTATGATAGAGTATATTCCTGAGTTAGTTAAATCTGGTATTTTAAGCTTTAAAATAGAGGGTAGAGTAAAGAGCTCTTATTATGTGGCTACGGTGATTAGAGCTTATAGAATGGCCATAGATGAGTACCTTAAAGATCCAGAGAATTATAAATATGATCCTAAGTGGTTAAAAGAAATAGAGAAAGCTAGTCATAGAGATTTTACTACAGGTTTTTATTTTGGCAAGCCTACTAGTGATGCACAAGTATATACTTCATCATCTTATATTAGAGGTTATGATTTTGTAGGTCTTATACTAGATTATGATAAGAAAAACAAAATTGCAACTATAGAGCAAAGGAATAGAATGTTTATAGGAGAAACTATAGAAGTATTTGGACCAGGCAAGGAATATTTTAGGCAAGTTATAGAAAAAATGTGGGATGAAGAAGGAAATGAAATAGAAGTTGCTCCACATCCACAGCAAATTGTAAAAATTCTCATGAAAGAACCTGTGAATAAAATGGATATGATTAGAAAAGAAAAGGAGGATGAGTAAGATTGAAAAGACCAATACTCATAGGAATAACTGGTGGTACAGGCTCAGGTAAATCTACTGTATCAAAGGAAATCTTTAAATCAATCCATGAAAAAAAAATATGCATAATTGAACAGGATTCATATTATAAAGACCAGTCTAATTTAACTTTTGAGGAAAGGGTCAAAACAAATTATGATCATCCTTTTGCATTTGACAATGAATTACTAATAAAACAATTAAAAGATTTACTAAACAATAAAAGTATAGAAAAACCAATTTATGACTTCGAAAAGCATACTAGAAAGAAAGAAACTATAACTGTAGAACCAAAGGATATAATAATATTGGAAGGTATTTTGATATTATCAGAAGAAGAAATACGTGATTTGTTAGATATCAAAATATTTGTTGATACTGATTCTGATGTAAGAGTTATTAGAAGAATTCTAAGAGATATTAAAGATAGAGGCAGAACCCTAGATTCTGTAATATTACAGTATATGGAAACAGTAAGGCCAGCACATCTTCAGTTTATTGAACCTACAAAGAGATATGCAGATATTATTATACCTGAAGGTGGATATAATAAAGTAGCTATTGATATAATAGTTGCAAAAATAAACTCAATATTAAATAGCTAGTTTTAATCTCCCTGAAAGTGGAAACACTCTTAAGGGAGGTTTTTTATATGGCAAGATACAAAAAAAATATAATTCATTCAAGAATAAAATTATTTAAATATATTAGTACTTTAGTGTTTTTATTTTTATTAGTAAGATTATATGACTTACAGGTAAATGATAAAGAAAACTTGAAGCTTCAGGGATTAAAGCAAAGGAGTACTGAAATAAATTTAAGCTCCAAAAGAGGAATTATATATGATAGAAATTTAGTTCCTATGACAAATGAAGAAAAAACTAAAACATTAATTGCTCCAAAGGATATAATCACTAAAAATCAAAAACTTATGGCTAGAGTGAAAGAAAACACTAGCTTATCTTTTGATGAGCTAAATTTAAGGCTAAATTCAACAGAACAATTGTTATATATTCCATTAAAAAAAGATATAGATATTGAGAATGAGAATAGTATATTTATCCTAGATATTGCAGGTAGATATTCTAAAGCAAATTTATTATCCCATGTTATTGGATATGTAAATAAAGCAGAAAACAAAGGAGAATATGGAATCGAGAAGGTATATGATGAGTTTTTAAACAAATCAGATAAAACTTCTTTATTTATTGAATATGACAAAAGAAGATCTTTAATCCTTGGTTCTGCATATCATGTAGATAATTTAATAGAGTCTGATGATCCTGCAGGGGTCCAATTAACAATAGATTCACGTATACAGCAAATAGTAGAAGAAGAGCTAGACAAGAATCTAACTAAGGGGGCTGTTATCGTATCAGAAGTGGAAACAGGGGATATTTTATCTTTAGTCAGCAGACCAAATTTTGATCAAGATAATATTCAAAATTATTTCAATGGAGATGATATGGCATTATACAACAAAGCAATACAAGTGTCATATCCTCCGGGTTCAATTTTTAAGATTGTGGTTCTATTAGCAATATTGGAGGAAAATCCCAACTATATAAGCCATGAATTCTATTGTAATGGCTATGAAAATATAAATAATGTGACCATAAAATGTAATAGTAGCCATGGTCATATATCATTAAAAGATGGATTTGCTAAATCCTGTAACTCTGTTTTTATTCAGATAGGTAAGGAAATTGGATCCAAGAAAGTTATAGATATGGCAAAAAAATTAGGTTTTGGTAAAAAAATTAATATTGGCCTCATGGAAGAAGTGGAAGGTTCCTTACCAGAAGGAGAAGAATTATTAGGACCTGCAATAGGAAATATATCCATAGGTCAAGGTAAGATAGAAACTACACCTTTACAAATTACGAATTTGCTATTAACTATTGCAAATAATGGGATAAAAAAGGATATGGCCATAGTTAAAGGTATTACCACAAAAAATGGAGATATGATTAAAACATATAATAAAGGTGAAAGCGAAAGACTAATAGAAATTGACTCTGCTCAAATAGTACAGGAATTATTAGAGGAGGTACTGTCAACTGGAACTGCCAGGTCTATAGATCTGGATACCATTGGTGGTGCAGCCGGAAAAACTGGATCAGCAGAAGGATTATTAAAAGGAGAGGAAACAATTCATGGTTGGTTTGCAGGATATTATCCTAAAAAAGATCCTAAATATGTGATTACTGTATTGGTGGAAGAGGCGAACTCGGGATCAAAATCTGCGGCACCAATATTTGAGGGTATTTGCAAAAAAATATATGAGTTAAATTATTAGGACTTGCACAAAATTAGGCCCTTATACATATATTTATATATGAACAATAGGGGGTGAAAATTTTGAAAAATGTATTTCTACTAATTATGAGTATTATATTAAGGCCGTTTGTAATACTTTGTGGCTATATGATTAACTCAAATTCTTTTCCCAAACCACTCTCTAGTGAGGAAGAAAAAAAGTTTCTAGAGCTATATTCACAAGGAGATGAAAAAGCAAGAAATATATTAATAGAAAGGAACTTGAGACTAGTAGCACATATTGTAAAGAAATATAATAATACAGGGAAGGATACTGATGATTTAATCTCTATAGGGACCATAGGATTAATTAAAGCAATATCAACTTATAATCCTACAAAAGGAACACGACTGGCTACATATGCAGCCAGGTGTATAGAAAATGAAATTCTTATGACTATACGTTCAGCTAAAAAAACGAAAATAGAGTTATATTTATATGAGCCAATTGGGATGGATAAAGAAGGAAATGAAATAAATTTATTGGATATTCTAGGTTCAGATGTAGATGAAGTACTAGATGAAGTTCATTTGAAGTTGCAAGTTAAAAATCTATATAAAGCAATAAATCAAGTTTTAAAAGATAGAGAAAAAGTTATAATTGAACTAAGATATGGACTTATGGATGGATCGTGTAAGACTCAAAGAGAGATTGCAGCAATGTTGGGTATATCTAGATCTTATGTTTCTAGGATTGAAACAAGGGCATTAGGTAAATTAAATAAAGTTTTAATAAATAAATAAAATAATCCAGATGAATTTCATCTGGATTATTATTTTTATCTTATAGGAGCTGTTATTCTTCTAAGGATATCTTCAATTTCTGTAGTAAATCCAGTTATAGGATTTCCATTGTTCATTCTTGTATTCATATTTTGAATTCTAGTATTGATACTAGGGTCAGCAGTTACTGTTATTGTTTTTATGTTTTTATCAGCAACTTTTACAGCAGCGTCAATTTTTTGTTTTAGATTAGAACTTATTGTGTTATTGGTATTGTTGTTTAAGTCGCATCCAACTATAGCAGTATTTCCATTAATCAAAACTGAAGCACTTTCCACCTCTGGTAATGCTACTACTCTTTTAGCTATAGCATTTGCTCTATTACCTAAGTTATTTGCACTATTGGTTAGATTATTGTTGTTAGTCATACCTAAATCATTGTTGTTATTATTTCTTACCATTCCATTGTTGAGATTCAGGTTATCATCTAACATTCCATTATTTAGATTAAGACTGTCCTTTCTTCCGTTATTTAGGCTAGTGTTTAGTCTATTATTGGAGTTACCATCATTCATCCAACGATTATTCGCATTATTAGGCAATCTTGCTTGGGTAGACATGTTTCCATTTCTACCATTCGCACCACATCCAGCTAAAGCAATTACTAAAATTAAAGATAAAACTATTAGATTTATTTTATTTTTTTTCAAATTATCCACCTCCTAAGAATAGTCTTACACATAATAGATATATTATTTAGACTAGTTTTTAT
>CAZIII010000177.1:0-4580 GCA_964539425.1 uncultured Tissierellaceae bacterium
TCCGTGAAAACCCTGATGCAGTGAAAATTTGGTCTACAGGGGGAGGAATATGGAGATATGATGCTAAAGCTGCAACCCATTATTCAATGGAAGAAATCCAAGCAGTAGTTGATGAATGTAATATGGTGGGAATCCCTGTATGGTCCCATGCTGAAGGCTACGAGGGTGCTGTAAACTCATGTAAAGCTGGCGTATCTTCTATTATACATGGTCAGGAATTAAATGAAGAATGTCTTGAAATAATGAAGGAAAAGGATATTACCTTCTGCCCTACTTTACAATTCTTCTTTGAATGGTTTACAGTATATGAACCACCTTATAGACCTATACATGATAATTATCCAGGTAATACAACTGCTGAAAAAGAGTTAAATCGTATAATAGATAATTTACAAAATGCAAACAAAAAAGGAATTCGTATTACTGTAGGATCAGATTCCTTCTGTAGTAGTTTAACTCCTTATGGAAAATATGCCATAACAGAAATGTATGCCTTAAATAAAGCTGGTTTATCAGAGATGGAAGTAATTTTAGCTGCAACTAAAAATGGAGCTGAGATGTTGAAAGTAGATAATATTACCGGAACATTAGAAGAAGGTAAATTTGCTGACTTAATCGTCCTTCAAGATAATCCTTTACTTGATATTCATAATATCTCCGTTGAAAAAATGGAAGTAATTATGAAAGAAGGTCAATTTGTAAAGAATCTAATTAAATAAATTTAAACATAAAAACAGCTTTCTAGGAGATCACTGAAAAATAATAAAATGATACTTTTTCAGTAGACTCTTTTATAAGCTGTTTTTTTAATCATCTTTTCTCAACTAAATGCTTCCAATACCTCATTGGCATACATCTTTTCTGTAATTTAGGATTAATTTTTGTTTCTATGGCTATGGATTTAAAATATGTCTTCCATAATCCTTGATATTCTTCTTCATTCTCTTTTAATACTAAATCATCTTTGATTTCTATATCCTTAATAACCCACTCAATGCCATCGTAAAAGGCTCCTATGCCTCTTTTCACATCATGAATAACCCAATTTTCATTAGTCATCCTAGATACAAAATATGGTGCAACAAGACCTACTATATTATGATCTGGTTCTATGGATGAATAGAATATTCCATTTTTTAGCTGTTTAAACCTTATAAGCCCAAGTATCCTATGCCTCTCGCCACTTACCTTCCTATATATATTATCTGTTTTCAACACAATATCATTAGCAAGGTTTAAATCTACCTGTGGACCAAGCTTAAACCCTAATCTAATATATTCAAGAATAACTTTTCCATGCCTTGGTAACTCTGATAGATAACCATAGAAAACTCTCCTCAAGGCTTCTTCTGATATCTTCTCCTCTATCGCCTTATATACCTTAGCAGCCTTCTCAAATTCTGTTGGTATAAATACTTTCCTTACTAAGAAATTTTCTTCCATACTATCTTCAGCTACTATATCATCAATATCTTCTTTTCTATAATAGGATTCATAAATTGACGTCAATAGACCATCAAAACTGCCATCATAAATATATTGAATCATTATAGTTGACCTCCTATTTGAATATATTTATCCTCTAGTGATACCTTATCAAATAGAGATAGTTGATGATGATTTTTTTCCATTGGACTTCTTTCAACTATTTGATTTCTAATTATTTCACTGTCCATGCTTTTTATACCATAATATTTTCCCTTACAGGTAATGAAATATTGGGCTCTTTTCAATACTATTCCTAGTTTCTTTAGATCATAAAAATCTATAGAAGTAAATCTTCTGGCCTGAATGATTTTCATTGCTGATTTAACTCCAATACCTGGTACTCTAAGTAAAGTATTATAGTCAGCCTTATTTATTTCCACTGGAAACAATTGAATATTGCGGAGTGCCCAATCACATTTTGGATCCAAGGCTAAATCAAAATCTGGCTTTTCTTCACTTAATAGCTCCTTTGCTTCAAATCCATAAAATCTAAGTAGCCAATCTGCTTGATAAAGTCTATTCTCCCTTACAAGAGGTGGTGATTTTAATACTGGCAATCTTGGATTATCCGATACTGGTATAAAGGCAGAATAATATACTCTTTTTAGTTTGTATGAATTATATAGACCCTCTGAAAGCCTGAGAATCTTTAAATCATGGTCTTCTGTTGCTCCTACTATTAATTGTGTAGTCTGACCTGCTGGAACAAATTTAGGACTTGAACGAAATATTTTTCTTTCTTCTGTGGATTGTATAATCCCTGTCTTTATTAGCTTCATAGGTGTAAATATACTCTCCTTATTCTTATGAGGTGCCAAGAGCTTTAATCCTTCCTCTGTGGGTAACTCAATATTTACACTCATTCTATCCACATATTTACCTACTTTATCAACTATTTCCTTATCTGCACCAGGTATTCCCTTGGTATGTATATATCCATTGAAATTTTGTTCTTCTCTAAGCTTTCTAACCACTTCAAATAGTAGCTCCATTGTATAGTTTGGTGATTTAAAGACTGCTGAACTCAAAAATAATCCTTCAATATAATTCCTCTTATAAAAATTAATTGTTAAATCTACTATCTCATCTGGTGTAAAACTTGCCCTAGGTAAATCATTAGATGATCGATTAACACAATATACACAATCATATATACAGTAATTGGTCATAAGTATCTTTAATAAGGAAATACACCTTCCATCATCAGCCCAACTATGGCATATGCCACAGGAACTTGCTGTCCCTAAGCCATCCTTAGTATTTTTCCTGTTGCTACCAGAGGATGAACAAGATACATCATATTTCGCTGCATCGGACAAAATTTTTAATTTTTCTAAGACATCCATTATTGCACCTCAGTTCAACTATTCTTAAAAAAATTATAGCATATAAAAAAAGATTTTTCAAACATATGTTTGTATTTATTTTATTTTTTTATCTTAGCTAAATTGACAACTTGTATTTTCTATTATAAAATGTATTTTATGACTGCATATTTACATATTTTAATTATCATTACTACTAGGAGGTAGGATATGGCAAGAATCAAAGAACTATTTGCCCCAAAAGATTTAACTGAGGGTACACCTTGGAAGAGAATTACTGAATTTACAATCCCTCTATTAATCGGCAATATAGCTCAGCAATTCTATAATACTGCTGATTCGATTATTGTTGGCAAATATGTAGGCGATAATGCCCTCGCTGCTGTTGGTAGTGCATCTCCTATATTAAATCTCTTGCTTGTTCTATTTGTTGGAATTTCAACAGGTGCAAGCATAATGGTGGCTCAATATTTTGGAGCTAAGGATAGAAAAAAGTTGTCTCATACGATTGGCGTATGTATATCACTTACGGCTATAGCCTCCATAATTATTATGATTTTAGGTCCAATAGTCGCCAGGCCCTTACTTACTCTTCTCAAGACACCACAAAGCATTATAGATTGGTGTGCAGATTATCTTATTATTTTCTTCGTAGGTATTGCCGGGTTTGCTTATTATAATATTTTTGCTGGTGTACTTCGTGGACTGGGTGATTCTCTGTCAGCACTGATATTTTTGCTCATTTCAACAGTTTTGAATGTGGCCCTTGATATTTGGTTTGTTGCAGGACTTAATATGGGTGTTGCTGGAGTAGCGTTGGCTACAGTCATTGCACAAGGTGTATCAGCTATATTATGTCTTTTAAAATTATTTAAGATGAAAGATAATTTTAATCTAAACTGGTCAGTACTTAAATTAGATAAGGAATTTTCACTTAGGCTTATAAAACTAGGATTACCATCAGGATTGACACAGGCAATATTTTCCCTTGCAATGATTGTTGTCCAATCTCTAACTAATAGCTTTGGAGAAATGGTTATAGCTTGTAATGTAATAGTTATGCGTGTAGATGGATTTGCCATGATGCCTAATTTTTCTTTTGGAAATGCAATGACAACCTATACTGGACAAAATATTGGTGCTCATAAAATTGATAGAGTAAAACAAGGAGCCAAAGATGGTACTTTAATTGCCATGGGAGTATCTACTGTAATAACAATCTGTATTTTGATTTTTGGTAGATATCTAATAGGTATCTTTACAGATACTGCAGAATTAATTGATTTAAGTATGAGAATGTTGAGAATTCTAGCTGTGGGTTATATCGCTATGGCTGTAACTCAAAGTTTAGCTGGTGTTATGAGAGGTGCAGGAGATACATTAACTCCTATGTGGCTTTCACTTATTACCACTGTTGTCATTAGGGTCCCTGTTGCTTATACCCTTGCTTATTTAACAAGAAGTGAACTCTACCCTACTGGTAGACCTGAATCAACCTTTATTTCTCTACTGGTTTCTTGGACCCTAGGATCCATTATAACTACTATCTTTTATAGAAAAGGAAAATGGACAAAAAAAGGATTAATAGATTAAGTATAAAAATCTTTACTAATACAAAAATAACTAAAGCCCTAGAGCTTTAGTTATTTTTTCTTTATATTTATATTTATCTTTATATATTTATATTTATATTTATCTTTATATATTAATTCCCAGCTAATACTGCCTTTGCAGCATGCTCTCCAGCTAAACGTCCACTTGTCAATG
>CAZIII010000178.1:0-4535 GCA_964539425.1 uncultured Tissierellaceae bacterium
GTACCTTAACAGTAGGAAACCCATCAGTAGCAGAAAAACTATACTATGGAGAAAATATAGAAGAAACATTAGGATATCTAGCAAGTATAGAAAGAGAATCAGATCATCCATTAGCAAAAGCAGTATTAGTAGAAATAGGAGAAATAGAGTTTTCACAAGTAACAGATACAGAAGTAGTAAAAGGCGGAGGAATAGTAGCAAGAGTAAACAATCGTAGAGTAGCAGTAGGAAATGTAGCTTTAATGGAAAAAGAAAATGTAAAATTAGACGAAAAGGCAAAAGAAGACATAGCACGCTTTGAAAAGGCAGGAAACTCACTAGTAATAACATCAGTAGATGGAGAACTAAAAGTATTAATGGGAGTAAGAGACCAGATCCGTCCAGGTGTAAAAGAAGATCTACAAAGATTAAAGAAATTAGGAGTAAAAAACCTAGTAATGTTATCAGGAGACAATCAAGGAACAGTAGATGTAGTAAGTAAAGAACTAGGCTTAACTGAAGCCCATGGAAATATGTTACCAGAGCATAAATCTGAATATGTAAAAATGTTAATCGAAGAAAAAGGTCAAATCGTAGCATTTGTAGGAGACGGGGTAAATGATAGTCCATCATTAGCCTTAGCAAATATAGGAATAGCAATGGGAAGTGGAACAGATGTAGCTATAGAAACATCGGATGTAGTATTGATGAATTCAGACTTTAGTCGCTTGCCACATGCCTTAGGTCTAACAAAAGCAACAGCTAATAATATGCGCCAAAAGATTTTTATCGCAGTGGGTGTTGTATTAGTCCTGCTTGCCAGCGTATTCTTCAGTGACTGGATGAACATGTCAATAGGAATGCTGGTACATGAAGGAAGTATTTTGGTAGTAATATTAAATGGCATGAGACTCCTTCGTTACAAATTAAAATAATTGAAAACTATATAATAAAAAATAAATAAAAATATTAAATGAAATTTTGACTTTGGTCAATTTAAAACAAAGGATAATGGTGTATAATATATATAATAAGAAAAATAAAGGAGAGATGAAAATGCAAAAAGCAACTATACAATTAGAAACATTAACTTGTCCATCATGTATGTTAAAAATAGAAGGTGCAGTAAAAACTTTAGATGGTATAGACAAAGAAAGCTTAAATGTATCATTTAACTCAAGTAAAGTAAAAGTAAACTTTGATGATGAAAAAGTATCAATAAAAGATATCGAAAATGCTATCGATAAAGTAGGATATGAAGTTAAAAAATCTCAAGTAAAAGCATTATAATAACTAACTGACCTTCATGAGCTAGAAAGACATTCTAGCCATGAGGGCCAGTTTTTATTATTACTTATCATAATATAAATATTGCTATATTTTAATCATTGATAGAATATTTTCGAAAATAGAGAAAAAAGGAAGATTATATTATATAATGGAATGAAAGAATAGGGGTTTGAGGGATATATGCAAATTCCATTAGATTATCAATGCAACCAGCCATGGTAACAGATGATATGAAGCTTTAGGAAAAACTTTTAGAAAATAAATTGATGGGTATAAAATAGAAGGAAATTTTTTGTGATTTGATAAAGATTAAAAATACTTGAAAAATTTGACTCAGAAACAAATAGAATGAGAAAAGAACAGGAATTTAGCCTTATGAAGAAGTAAAAAACATAAAAAGAGGGATCTTATGAATTTAATTAAGAAAAACAAATATAAAATAGTTACCATAATTGTATCATCTATAATCTGTTTAATAGTAATATATCTTAACCTCTTATCTCATGAAAAAACTCAAGAAATATATTTAGAGCAGACTGAAAATACAATTATAGATTTAAAAAAAGATTTTCTAAAAGATACAGTAAATAATATCTTTTTAGAAATAGATATATTAAGAGAAAGTAAGTACCTTAATTATCAGAAAAATACAGATTCTAGACTAAGACGATTTCAAGATATGTTAGGCTTAACAGATGAAAAGTTTATAAATTATTTTGTTACCAATTTCAATGATGATTTAAACGCTAAAATGTGGACAGCCTTTTTATGGGATAATGAAACGGGGGAAATTCTGTATAGTTCTTCAGGGTTACCTACTGTTACTATTGAGGCTACTGTGAACAATATAAAATCACTACTATCATCTTATGCTGTAATTGAAAAAGGAAATATTGAAGGTATTTTTGGGGTTAGTAGGTCATATATAGATGAAATTGTAAAAAAAGAAATTGAAGATATAATAAGAAACCGCAGGTTCTCCAATGACTCATATATATGGGTTAATGAGGTAGTAAATTATGAAGGTGGTAAAGATTATGCTATTAGAATAGTCCATCCAAATCTAATAGAGACAGAGGGAATTTATTTATCAACTGACATGGAAGATATTAAAGGTAACTTACCCTATTTAGTAGAGTTAGAAGGCTTAAAGAAAAATGGTGAAATATTTTCAACATATTATTTTAAGAAGTTAGATAGTTCTACCATATCAGAGAAGATTACTTATGCAAAATTATATAAGGATTATGATTGGATAATAGCCATGGGAGTTCATTTAGATGATATTGATGATTATGCAGACAAAATAAACAATGAGATAAATTCTTTATCTAGTGAATCTATCATACGGTTGTTAAGATATATCCTTGTAGTTTTACTAGTTGGATTTACAATACTTTACTTATTAGATAAGAATCACATATCAACTTCAACTAGCTCATTACAAAAAGAAATTAACTTAGATGCACTAACGAAGGCATCTAGTAGAAGATATGGAGAAAAGAGTCTAAGTGCTTTTTTTAAGCAATACAAGACAGGAGGAGAAAAGCCAGCCATTATGTTTTTTGATGTTGATGATTTTAAACATATAAATGATAATTATGGTCATGAAGTAGGGGATATGGTCCTTATAGAAATTGTTAAGATAATAAATCATATTATAAGAAGTTCTGACCAATTGATTCGTTGGGGTGGAGATGAGTTTGTAGGTATATTGCCAGGCTTAAGAGAAGAGCATATGATGGAATTCGGTGAAAAAATATTAGCTGGAATTTCTTCATTAGAAATTCCGACAGAAAATGAAACTATTAGTATAACTATTTCTATAGGTTTTTCTTATTTTAATGATACTGATAATGATTATAATGATGTTTTAAAAAGGGCCGATGCTGCAATGTACAAATCAAAACAACAAGGGAAAGACGCCGTGAATATAGTGTTATAGAATTAAACATTTTAAACAGATAATCAAAGGGGGATTACCAACATATGGCAATAGGATACGCATGTAAGCTTGTTGGAGTTTCAAACACTGATATGAGAAGCTGCTTGCTTAAGAATGCCAGCAGTGAAAAGTTGGAAGAGTTAATAAAATACAATATCAATTCACTCAACAACATTATAGATTATAATATTGAAAATAATATACATTTGTTCAGGATAAGCTCTGACTTTGTACCATTTGGTTCTAGTGAAATCAACAAGCTTAAGTGGTGGGAAATTTTCAAAGACGAGCTACAAGATATAGGAAGCAAGATAAAAAGTAGCGGTATGAGAGTTTCTCTTCATCCCGGGCAATATACAGTTTTAAATTCCAACAGCAAGGAAGTGGTAGCAAGAGCTGTTGATGATTTGAATTACCATACCAGAATACTTGATAGTTTAGGTCTCAACCAAGAACATAAAGTTATCCTTCATATTGGTGGTGGCTATGATAACAAAAAGCTATCTATGGAACGCTTCATGGACAACTATGATCACCTTGATGATAAGGTAAAAAATAGACTTATAATAGAAAATGATGACAAGATATACAATATTGAAGAGCTTCTAGAAATTGGTATTAGAAAAAGTATACCTGTGGTTTTTGACAATTTGCATAATAAAATAAACCCTTCAGACCAAGCAAAAAGCGAAAAATATTGGATTGAAGAAAGCAAAAAAACTTGGAAAAATAAAGATGGATATCAAAAGATTCATTATTCACAGCAGGCTGAAAATAAAAAGAAAGGCTCACATTCGGAATATATAAGCATAAATGAATTCATGGATTTTTATAAAATACTCAACAGGCAGGACATAGACATTATGCTTGAGGTAAAGGATAAAAATTTATCCTGTATTAAATGTATCAATTGCACAACATCTGATTTGCATATCAACAAGCTTGAAAAGGAATGGAGCAGGTATAAATATACCATACTGGAGCGTTCTCACTTAGATTATTTAGAAGTAAGAAGCTTTTTAAAAAACAAAGATAAGTTTTCAGCAACTGTATTTTATAATATTTTAGAGAATGGCCTTAATTGTGAGGGAAATAAAGGTAGCTTTGAAAATGCAGCCATGCATGTTTGGGGCTATTTTAAGCAAAGTGCTACAGGAAAAGAAAAAGAAAATTTCTTTAAGCAGTTGGAGAAATACAAACAAGATGAAGCTAGTATAAAAACAGTTAAGAGCTTCTTAAAAAAGTTAGCTGAAAAATATGAAGAAGATTATCTTTTAAATTCCTATTATTTTACACTAGCTCTTTAGCAAGATGTTTAATT
>CAZIII010000179.1:0-3769 GCA_964539425.1 uncultured Tissierellaceae bacterium
TCATAGACTATTGATACAGTAAATCTAAAACTAAATGATGAATAGGGTATAATTATTGAAGGGAGGACGGCATGGGTATGTCCACATGATGAGCAAATATATCTATGGATGGTTATTATATTATCATTGGTTTCATCATTATTATAAGTCACAAGATGCCTTTCGTATGATGCAAATGGGGATAATGCATGATTAGCTTCACAAGATGGGCATATTAAATCATCTATACTGATGGATTCCATATACTCATCAAAAATATTTATCTCATTTTCAAAAGAAATTTGTTTAAAACACTTGCATAATTTAGAAAATAGTCTTATCATAATAGTGTAGGTTGTAAGGTTAATCCCTTACAATGGGTGGGAAGAACCGTTGCTTGCGAGGCGTTGGGTTCTTCCCTTTTCCTTTCTTTAGTATTGTATAAGCATAAAAGAATCTTCTGATGATGTCAACTCATTAGAAGATTCTTTTATAGGTATAATATGAATTTTTTAAAAGCAATTAATTGCTAGATAATTATTAGGTTTATAATTATAATTTGACTTAGGAATGCAGTTTGTAGAAGCTTTAATTTGACGTCTTACAGTAATATTAAAAAAGATACTGGGAAGACAATTAATTGTAAAATCAGTGCTTTAGTTAAGTATAATGAATTTTTAGTAGAGAATGGAATCCAGCAAGAGATAGTTGTTTCCAAAAAGGATAATATAAAAGTCCAAAGGAATTATGCAAATCCTTCAACTGTAACTAAACAGGAAGTAGATACTTTTAGACAAAGATTATTAGAGGAAGGCCATCAAAATATTTATTGTCTAGCCACATTATTAGCATATGCAGGGTTAAGAATAAGCGAAGCACTTAATATACAGTTAACAGACTTCAATTTATCAGTTGGGGAGTTAAAAATTAGGGGTAAGGGAGACAAAGATAGAGTAGTGTATTTAAATGATAAAATTATCAACAGCATAAGGGAGTTGATGAGAGTAAGAACAAGTGATAGTCCTTATTTGTTTGATAATAAAAAGAATGGAATAGTTCATAGATCCACAGTTAACAGGATTTTTAATAAATACAGTAATAAAATTACTCCTCATACCCTCCGGCATTATTTCTGTACTACTGCTTTGGAAGGAGGTTTTTCTATCCATGAGGTTGCCTATTTAGCAGGACACAGTAATGTTCATACTACACTTCTTTACTTGAATCCAAGTAGGGAGTCAATGAGAACTAAAATTAATCAATTGTAATACTAAGAAAAGTCAGATTTTTGAATTAAAAGTGTAATAATGTGGAAAGAACTTCCTATATCATATATAATTAATATATAAGGAAGGACTCAATAAAGAAGTAGGGAGGGGTTGGCTAGGATGGTACTAAGCAAATATGAAGTCGTAAGAATATTAAAGCCTGGAAATAATAGTTACTCAGAAGTATCTAAAATTAAGGAAATATCCACTGAGAAATATTATGCTATGAAGATAATTAAGGGAATCAATACTCCTTTACATAATGTAATTTTTGAAAGAGAAGTAGGAGCATTAACGAAATTAAGAACGTGTAGTAATATCGTCAGATTAGAACATTATGATATACATAGTGATGATAATTATGGAAAATGTGGACGAGTATTTCTAGAATATATTGAAGGAGAACAACTACAAAAAATTGATGTTCTAGAATTAAACACTATTGAAAAAGTCAAAATTATAGAGCAATTGATATGTGCTATTCAGATAGCGCACGAAAATAATATAATACACAGAGATATAAATCCTAAGAACATAATGATTACTCCAGATAATCAAGTTAAATTAATTGATTTTGGAATTAGTAAAATAAAAGATATGGTAAACACTGATACATTATTTCAGTTTGCCACCAATAAATATGCTGCACCAGAAGTCCATACTCATAGTGAGAATGCCACGGAAAAGAGCGATATATATTCTTTGGGAGCGGTATTATACTTTATATTTACTGGAGAAGAGCCACCAATAGCAAATGAGTTTGAAGCAAAGTTAGAAAAGACTGGTGGAATTGATATTGATTTTAAAGTAATAATTAAGAAAATGATAAGTTATGCGCCTGAGGATAGATACAATAATATTTTTGAAGTTAGAAAGGCTTTAATAAAGTTATTTAATAGATTTACTAAAGAAAATCGAACCTATATATTTTCTTTGGATTCAAATAAAATTGAACATATGAGAAATTTATCCTTAGTTCCTAATAATGGGAGTTATGCTAAGATAATAGAAGACAATATTAATGAAGATTTTTTAGAAGCCTATATTTTTGTTGAGAATGAAGGTACAGAGGAAGAGTTATATAAACTTTATGGTATGCACTACTATTTTAAGTGTCATTATGATGCTAAAAAGCAGGTATTCCATATTTCAAAATTATATAAGTTACAACCACATGTAAGAGAAGTAATAAAAAGAAAAGCAATGTTAGTTAATGGTGATGTTAGATTTATATTGGGAGGAAGAAGAATACCTTCTAATAACAACTTTGAATTGACAATTAGTGCTAAGGATAGTAAAAAGGAACACTTATCTTCTTCTAATGTAAATAACGAATATACGAAGAAGTTTTTCGCATGGCATAAATTACTAGATATAATGGAAATAGAATATAAGAAAAATGTTATAAGAGTTAACTATGATTCATTTCAAATAGAAGATGGTTTTTGTATCTTTTCTATTAATGAACATGATTATTATTTACTTGATGAAAATAAGGATGAACTTACATTTATATATGAAAATACGAATCTTAAAAGAAATAAAGTAATTGAAATAGGAAGTCTAAAGAGTATTTATATTGCTAATGAAAAATTCTACTTAAAATTAAATAATATAAATACAGGTTTGAAATCAAAATTGCCTAAAAAAGGAGTTATATGTGAAGATTTTAGAAGAAATCTTTCATTAATTAATAGAGAAAAAAAGGCATTGAATTCTTTTAATAATGAGGATTATGCAAGCCCGTCAAATTTAAAAAGTATTTTTTCCGGCATACAATCAGCAAGTTTTTTTAATGCACCTAATGGGAGAGTTTATTTTAATGAATTACTAGATGGAACACAGAAAAAGGCAGTTATTAAGGCGTTAAATTCTCAAGATATATCCCTCATACAAGGACCACCTGGTACAGGTAAAACTAATGTAATAATTGAGATTTTAAGACAGATACTTGAAATGAACAACAATGGGCAGATTTTCAAACAGAAGATTTTACTTGTATCACAAGCACACGCTGCTGTGGATAATATGCTTGAAGATTTAGATCGAACTTCTAGTGACAATACAAAGGTTATTCGAATAGGAAGAGATGAAAACTTATCAGATACTGTTAGGGAGAAATATGCTGTAGATTATGCACAATCTAGATGGGTAGAGAAAATTATTGAAAGTAGCAATAAATTTTCACAGAATCTTTTGTCATCATTAAAAATTAATAAGGAAGAGTTCGATGAATATTGCGAAGCACTTATGGAAATTAAGTCATCTAATAATCAAGATGACAAATCATATATAAGCGCAAAGTCTTTTATAAAACATTTCGAAGAAAAGTATAAAGGATTAATAGAGACAAAGGATTTTAAATCTTTACAAATACAACAGGATTGGGTAAATAGAATTGTTGGTAGGATGGATATTCAACAGCACTTTATAAAAAATGCTGAGATTGTTTCTGGAACTTGCACAGGTGTTATATCTAATTATGTAATAAAGGATATGGTATTTGACTATGTTATAATCGA
>CAZIII010000179.1:3779-4475 GCA_964539425.1 uncultured Tissierellaceae bacterium
CTGAATTGTTAATATCAATTATTAGAGCAAAAAAAATTATCATGGTTGGAGATCATAAACAACTTCCACCGGTATTGGACGAAGAATTAATAAGGAATAGTAGGCGAACATTTCTAGAGAGTAACTTAGATTTTAATACATTATATAATAGCATATTTATGAAATTATTTGAGCACCTCCCTACAGAAAACAAGCAAGTATTGAATACACAGTATAGAATGCATCCTACTATAGGAACAATGATAAGTCGACTTTTTTATGATAATCAAATTGCAAATGGAGTTTCAATAGAAGATAGAAAGCATGATATCAAGCAGTATATGAACTTAGCCATAATTTGGTTAGATACCTCAAAGTCTTCAGATAGATTTGAGGAGAATATTTCGACTACGTATAGAAATTTGCTGGAGGCAAATATAGTTAAAGAACAATTAAAACTTATAGATAACAATGTTGAAAGTTCTAAATATGATGTAGGAGTTATTACACCATATAGTGGGCAAAAGAATTTGATTCGAAATGAAATACAGCAGATTACCTATAATAATATAGATGGTAATGTAGCAGTAAATTCAGTTGATGCTTTTCAGGGTGGTCAGAAGGATATAATAATATATTCTACTGTTAGAAGCAGCGATAAACACAAAAGTATTGGATTTTTAAAATCTGAAGAAAGATTAAATGTTGCATTTTCAA
>CAZIII010000180.1:0-4423 GCA_964539425.1 uncultured Tissierellaceae bacterium
CCCTATTCATCTCTTTCATGATATTAATTGAATTTAATAGTTTGTTATTCTCATAGTCGTAGACTCCAGCAATTTGCTTATTATTTTCAAAGTCATATACGTCTCCAAAACTATTTACAGATACCATAGCTGAGACCTTTAAATTCCCAACCTTTACAGTAGCCGAACCTAGTCCAGATTTCATTGCATTTTGTGGTCCTAGAATTTTCCCTATAGTTGCACCCATTCCACATCCTATATTCCCCTGGTTATTTTCACTAGTTTTTGCATCCTTAGCGGCCATATAGCCCATGTTAAAATCAGGCCTTATTCTGTGATCACCTATATTTAAGTCGAATATCACAGCAGAGGTCACAATTGGAACTTTGGTAACACCTACATCAAAACCAATACCTTTTTCTTCTAAATATTTCATGACCCCAGATGAAGCTTCCAATCCAAAAGCAGAACCACCTGATAAAACTACAGCATGAACCTTATCTACCATCTTCTCAGCTTTAAATAAATCCGTCTCCCTGGTCCCAGGAGCTGAACCCCTTACATCTACGCCACCAGTTGCACCATTCTCGCATATAATAACAGTACATCCTGTCATACCTTCCTCAGATTGGGAGTGACCAACTTTTATTCCATTTATATCGGTTATATACCCTTTATACACAAAATCACCTCTTTCAATTAGCCATTAAGAATTAACTATTAATAATTTAAAAATTAAAAACCGAGACCCTTCGTTGCACTAAGGATGACGAGTTTGGTCATTCCAAAAATGGTGAAGAATCTCGATTCAATTGTTTTATGCTCTTGTTAATTGTTACTTAATTTTAGCCTCCAAAGAAATTCAATAAAAGTCCTGCTGCTACTGCTGAACCTATTACTCCTGCTACATTTGGTCCCATTGCATGCATCAATAAGAAGTTTCTTGGATTTGCTTCTTGTCCAACTTTTTGTGATACTCTTGCTGCCATAGGCACTGCCGATACTCCTGCTGAACCTATTAGTGGATTAACTTTTCCACCTGAAGTTTTGTACATAATCTTTCCAAATATTACTCCAGTTCCTGTACCTATGGAGAAAGCTATTAGTCCCAGTGCAATAATCTTTAATGTCTGAGGTGTAAGGAAAGTTTCAGCATTGGCTGTAGCTCCTACAGTAGTACCTAAAAATATTGTAACAATGTTCATTAACTCATTTTGAGCTGTTTTTGACAATCTGTCAGTAAGTAATGACTCTTTAAAAAGGTTACCAAGCATCAACAAACCTACTAAAGAAGCTGCTGACGGCAACAATAAGGAAACCAATACTGTAACTGCTATAGGGAAAATTACTTTCTCCTTCTTTGATACTGGTCTTAATTGATCCATCACTACTTCTCTTTCAGCTTTAGTTGTTAGAGCCCTCATAATTGGAGGTTGAATAATTGGCACCAAAGCCATATAAGAATAAGCTGCTACAGCTATAGGTCCTAATAAATGATCTGCTAGTTTTGATGTTAAATATAGAGCTGTCGGTCCATCTGCACCACCTATGATAGCTATACTTGCTGCTTCTGGTCCTGTAAAATTTAGTAACGTAGCTCCTATGAAAGTAGCAAAGATACCAAACTGTGCTGCTGCTCCAAGTAATATGCTTTTTGGATTTGCAATTAGTGGCCCAAAGTCTGTCATAGCTCCAACACCAAGGAATATAAGAGGAGGGTATATACCCAATTTAACTCCTTGATACAAGTAATATAATAATCCTCCTGCCTGTCCATCTTGAGGTTCAGACATTAGTCCTGCTAAAGGTAAATTAGCGAGCAACATTCCAAATGCAATTGGAATAAGTAATAAAGGCTCAAATTCCTTAGCAATGGCTAAGTATAAAAGAACAAAGGATACTAGAAGCATTATAGCTTGTCCTAAAGTAATTGCGGCAAATCCTGTACTCTGAAAAAAGTCCAGCAATATATCTACTAAATTCATGAAATTTACCTTCCTTTCTTAGTGAAATTAGTCTAATACTACTAATTTATCTCCAGTATTTACAGTATTTCCTGTGGAAGTACTTAAAGCTGCAACAACTCCATCTCTTGGAGCTACTATTTCATTTTCCATTTTCATAGCTTCAAGAATAAGTAAAATATCCCCAGCTTTAACTGTATCTCCCTCTTTTACATCCACTCTTAATATAGTACCTGGCATTGGAGATTCAATAACTTCTTGTCCTGCTGAAACAACAACTTCTTTTTTCTCTACCTTTGGAGCCGGTGCTGCTACTGGTGCTGATTCCTTTGGCGCTGCAGCTACTGGTGCTGCTGTCGGTGCTACTGCTACAGGTCTTTGTGCTACTCCACCTGCAACTTCTTCAACTTCAACTTCATAGGAATTTCCATTTACATTTATTATAAATTTTCTCATGACTATACCTCCCAATAATTAATATTATAATTTACCATATATACGCTCTTGTCTACCCATGGCTGCCCAAGCAGGAGTATTTTGAGATACCCTTCTAATACTCTTTATATTTATTTCAGGTACACTGACTCCCAAACTTGCTGCTATAGCTGAAGCAATAACTGCTACTAACTCTTCATCATCAGAAGCTTCTACTAATCCTGTTGCTACTACTTCTTTTGCCTTAACTGGTTCAATTGGCTTTATTGTAGCCTCAACCTTTTTTTCCTTACTTACATTCTTCAGTATGGATATAAGTCCTGCAAGGGCAAGTAAAGCCGCAAAAACAACTATCATACTAAATACAGTAATTATTAAACTCTCTCCAATACTAATATTATTACCCAATTATCTCACCTCTCTTAGACTGGCATATTGCCATGTTTTTTTGCAGGTCTATTTTCTCTCTTAGACTCTAACATATCAAAGGCAGATATAAGTCTTGGTCTTGTAGTGCTTGGAACGATTACATCATCTACAAAGCCTCTTTGTGCAGCTATATATGGATTAGCTATTGTATCTCTATATTCAGCGATCTTTTCTTGTCTTGTATTTACTGGATCTTCAGAGTTTTCAATTTCTTTTTTAAATATAATATTAGCAGCTCCATCTGGTCCCATAACTGCGATTTCAGCATTTGGCCAAGCAAATACTTGATCTGCTCCTAAATCCTTGGAACACATTGCAAGATAAGCTCCACCATAAGCCTTTCTAACTATTAAGGTAACCTTTGGAACAGTTGCTTCACTATAAGCATAAAGCATCTTTGCACCATGTCTTATAATTCCACCATATTCTTGATTTGTTCCTGGTAAGAAACCTGGTACATCTACTAAGTTTAACAAAGGGATATTGAAGGCATCACAAGTTCTAATGAATCTACCTGCTTTATCTGAAGCATTAATATCTAAACATCCAGCTAAAACCTTAGGTTGATTTCCAATTACACCTATTGTTTTTCCATTTAATCTTATATATCCAGTTAAAATATTTTTTGCATAATTTGGTTGTACTTCAAAGAATTCTCCTGCATCTGCTAAAAGACTAATGATTTCTTTCATATCATATGGCTTATTAGGATTTACTGGAATTAATTCGTTTAATTTTTCTTCAACTCTATTGATTTCATCCTCTATAGCGTAAATTGGTGCTGATTCTAAATTGTTAGAAGGTAAGTAAGACAACAATTGTTTAATTCTTTCAATACATTCCGCCTCTGTATTATCTATGAAGTGAGCTACTCCAGATGTAGAATTGTGAGTACTTGCTCCACCCAATTCTTCTTGTGTAACTTCTTCACCTGTTACAGACTTAATTACTTGGGGTCCAGTAATAAACATCATACTAGTTTTATCTACCATGAAAATAAAGTCAGTTAATGCTGGTGAATAAACTGCTCCACCTGCTGAAGGTCCCATTATAACAGAAATTTGGGGTATAACACCGGAAGCAATGGTATTTCTGTAGAATATCTTTCCATATCCTGACAATGCATCTACACCCTCTTGGATTCTTGCTCCGCCTGAATCATTAAACCCTACAATTGGTGCTCCCATTTTCAATGCCATATCTTGCACCTTGCAAATCTTAGCAGCATGCATTTCACCCAAAGATCCCCCAACTACTGTGAAGTCTTGAGCAAAAGTAAATACTAGTCTTCCATCAACTGTACCATAACCCGTTACCACTCCATCAGCTGGCGCTTCTACTTTTTCCATGTCAAAGTTTGTGCATCTATGTTCAACAAACTTATCTACTTCAATAAAGCTGCCTTCATCAAATAATAGATCAATTCTTTCTCTTGCTGTTAGCTTCCCAGACTTGTGATGTTTTGCAATCCTACTTTCTCCACCGCCAAGTTCAATTTTTTCCTTGGTTTCTAGGAGCCTTTCAATTTTTTCCTTCATATTTATCCTCCTTTTTTTGTTAAGTACTTAATCCCTTTGACAAAGCTCTATAAGCACTCCAAATGTTGATTTTGGATG
>CAZIII010000181.1:0-4415 GCA_964539425.1 uncultured Tissierellaceae bacterium
CGTTCTCCGCAGTTTAACCGGATGCATCGGCTGTTGGATCAGAAGTCTTATCATGCGATAGCCAAATCGGCTGACCGGGTGGTTGGTCTTCTTGGGGTGCTACATTTTGATCTCTACTTTCGGGATGAACCGTTAAGGACGGCTTATTTTCTTGATTTCAGGCTAGATCCGGATTTTCGACAGGGGATCACGGCCTATCGGATGGTGAAACCGGTGTTGGAGCGGGAGCGGAACAGTGGGGTGAGGCTTGGATTAGCTACCTTATTGAATCTTATTTTTTCAGGTTTTTACCCTTTAATTAATATTTATGCAATGTCAAATCTAATCAAAACTATAATCGAATTTCAAAGTACAAGAAATCTTAAAATAGCTATATATTCCATTGTGTTATATCTCTTTATTTTAGGAATAAATCATGTATCTCAGTCAGTATATAAGTATATTACAATATCACAAACCATTAAGATTCAAAATAGCCTAAACCTAATATTTATTGATAAAGTATTAGACTTGAAATATGACTATATTGAGAATAGTAAATACTATGATGAGATTAGCCTACTTCAAAATAACTTTTTTGATAAATATCTTAGTTATCATAGGGAAATCTTATACTCTATAAAAGTATTATTAAACATGGCATCAATCCTCATTGTAGTCATAGGGATTGCAAAGCTGAAGGGAATTATGATTATTATAGGATGTATTCCTATGGCTTGGATTATTAACTATAACGGAAAGAAATCCTATGAAGAAAATGAAAAGCTAATAAGAGAGGATAGATATTCCGACTATCTTAATGATGTACTCATAGGTAAACAATTTGCTTATGAAAGGGCAATGTATAGATATGAGGATAAGATATCTGAAAGATGGAAAAGGATTTCAGATAACAATTTAAAATTACGATTACAGACCAATCTAAAAAATACATTTAGACTAGAGCTAACATCTATAATTCTAGGATTTCTATTCTTTTATGTTATTTTAGATATGGTTAAAATTTCAGCTATTGGTAAAATTCATGTAAGTGTATTACTTCCTACAGTAAATCAAATCATTGAATTTTTAAACATTTTAAGATGGGAACTAAATCAATCCATAGAATCCCTAGTAAACTCAAAAAATTATCTAAGAAGGTTAAATGATTTTCTAAGTTTTCCTGATGAAGGGTCAGACAATACAAATAAAGATGAAAAAATTGAAAGCATAGAATTTAAAAACGTTTACTTTACATATCCATCAAGAGAAAAGTCGGTACTAAAAGGGGTTTCATTTATTATTGGATCTGGAAAGAAATACGAAATAGTTGGAGAAAATGGTTCAGGAAAATCAACAATATTAAAACTTTTATTGTCTCTTTATGATAATTATCAAGGAGAAATCTTAGTAAATGGAAAAGAGTTAAGAGAATATAAAACAAATCCATTTTCAGTTGTTTTTCAAGATTATGCAAAGTTTTATCTATCCTTGGAAGACAATATAAGAATCGGAAACTTATCTGCCAGTAAAGAAACTTTAGAGGTCATAATGAAAAAATTTAATCTCCATAACATTGTAGCAAAGGGCATATTAAGAAACTCAGATGAAGAAGGCTCTAATTTATCTATAGGACAATGGCAAAGAGTAGCTATAGCAAGATGCTTTATCAATAACAAAAATGCTTTTATCTTAGACGAACCCAACGCAAGTTTAGATATTCATCAAGAGACAAACCTATATAATGCATTCAAAGAAATTGAAGATCATAAGATTTCCATCATTATAAGTCATAGACTTGGGTTATCAAAATTAGTAGATGAGATTATTGTTCTAAATGATGGAAAAATTGAAGCAGTTGGTTCTCACCATGAACTAATGAAAAGCAAAGAAGGTCTTTACTACAAAATGTATGAAAATCAGAGGGGATTATATGCTTAAAATATTAAACAGAATCTTTAAAACTATAAAGATCTCATATCAAGGATCAAAATTATTTTTTATTTTAATAAATATTATGTCACTTATTTACGGTATAAGCTTTGGATTTATAGCAAAGAATTCAGAAAGATTCTTTGCAGATATTATAAAATACGTAAATGGTGAAAGGGAGTTTATATTCATTAAATACTCATTAATTATTTTTCTAGCAACAGTTACCATTAACTATTTCCTTAACGGTCTAATGAATAATCTATTTGAAATTCTAGCATCCAAAGCAACCATCCAAGCAAAACTAGATTTTCAAGACAATATCTTTAAAAAGGATTTAATTAATTATGAAAAAAATTCCTTCTTAGACAGATTAGACTCAGTTGATCGTGCTACTTTCATGTTAGGCTATGTAGCCATAATTTCAATGGGGATCATTGCAACAACACTACCCTCAATTATAGCAATTTCAAAAACCTATTATTCATTCAATAAAATACTATCATTGATTATATTTATCCTCTTAATACCCAATATAGTAGCAGTATTTAAAAAGTTTGCACTAACAGAAAAGATGAAAGAAGAACTATCAAATAAAGAAAGAACCATGAAGAATAACATGAAAATGTTAATTGACCGTGAGTTTTATAAAGAAGTTAGACAGCTATCAGCGGTATCTTTTCTAAAGGAAATTTATATAAGTTCAAGGGATGTTTTTTCAGAAGTAAAAATCAAGTTGTTAAAAAGACAAACCAAAGTAGATTTAAAAGTTAAGCTCATAGACCTTATTTGTTATCTAGGAGTATTGATTTTAATAATTATACTTTTCTTAAAAGGTAATATCTCAGTAAGTGAATTCTCTGCAATCATACTTACATTAGGTTCTTTTATGACAATTCTAAGGGAAATGTTCTTCAATGAATTTGGTGTAATCATAGACTGTTACTCAGACCTGAGTATATATTTTGACTTCATAGATGAAAAGATTATTGAAAAGAAAAATTACACTATAAAACAAGCACCAACCATAGAATTTAAAAATGTAAGTTTTTCCTATAAAGATCAGCCCATTATCAATAATATAAGCTTTAAAATAAACTCTTCTGAAAAAGTTGCTATAGTAGGAGAGAATGGGGCGGGAAAAACTACATTATCAAAACTGATCACAGGACAATACAAACCAACAAAAGGTCAGGTATTAATAGATGGAAAAGATACAAGAGAATATAACTTTGATTCAGGTATATCCGCAATTTTTCAAGACATAATCACCTATGCAATGACCACCAAAGAAAATATTACAATATCATCAACAGAGTATAACGAGGACAGATACAATGATATTACCTCTTTATATATAGAAAAAGGAGAAGAGTTATTTGAAGAGGAAATACTAACAAGAGAATTTGGGGATAGGGATCTATCAAAAGGACAGGCACAGAAATTATCTGTAATGCGAGGATTTTATCCTGAGTCATATCTTATGGTTTTAGACGAGCCAATGGCAAGCATTGATCCTAATAAAGAGAAACTTTTAATAGAAAGGATTTATGAAGGTTTAGGGGATAAAACATCTATAATCATAACCCATAGAATGAGTCTAGCAAAAAAGGTAGACAGAATAATAGTACTAGAGCATGGTCAGATAATTGAAGATAACTCCTTTGATAAACTTATGGAATTTGGTAACAAGTTTAAACATATTTTTAATCAGCAGGCACAATGGTATGAATGATGATGTATATATATTATCAGCATGATGAAGAGTTGCTAAACTTATTTGACGAAGGAATTATCGTCACCTGTTAAAATAAATACTCTTTTTTGGTAAAAATAAAGTAACAGAGAAACCAAAAAAGGGTATTTTAGTATATATATTTATTTAATAAAAATACAATTATATAATTTGAATTGATAATTCAAATTAATTAGAAAACATTGAAAAGTCAGATGGAATCTGACATAATATTAATATGAAAAATAATGTAAAAGGCATGAAGGTATCAATAAGTTACGAGGGGGTCTACTATGAAAAAAGTATTTAAGAAAATAGGAAAAATTATAATCTATTTACTATTATTTACAACATTATTGACAGGTTTCATATTAGTAGTTAGAAAAATAAATCAATCAAAAATAGATAAAGTAGAACTAGCTTATATAACTCATCCTAGAAGAAGCGAGATGTATAGATTAAGTCCTAAAAATATAGGGGTTATAAAGAAAAAATTTAATGAAGGTTATATACGAGGATATCATCATATACCCAATGACATTCAGCATAAGGGAGTAGTCATTACATTTGGGGGTTCCGAGGGGAGTATGAACGAATATATGGCAAATTATCTTTCCAGTGATGGATATGAAGTTGTTGCAGTCTATTACTTTGGGCAAAAAGGTCAACCAGAATCTTTGGAGAGGGTACCATTAGAGATTTATGAAGAAATATATTCTTACATCAAGACTAATTGTGAAAATTCAGACACTATTACCATAGTAGGTGT
>CAZIII010000182.1:0-4410 GCA_964539425.1 uncultured Tissierellaceae bacterium
AAGAAATTCCAAACTTTGAGCCTTCTTATACTGTTTTTCTAGTTGAATATGATTTACTCCTTTTTCATCCATTTTAAATAATACATAATATTTCCTCCATAAATAGACGCTAAAATCACATATCCTATAATCAATAAAATAATCATTAGAATTACACCATAGCCCAATATAAATATAACTACTTTTAATGCCTCTCCTATTCCATTCCCTAAAGTAAGGAAAAACATTAAAGTAGTGGGAACAAAGAGCCCCACTAATAGAACTTTAAAGGCAGTCATTAATGCAGTAGGATTTTTCCATAAGGAAAACTCATACATCCATTCATAGCTATCTTGCGTATTCCACCCTCCTTATTGACAGATTTCAATTAATTTAGCTTTTACTCACCTTACAAATAACAATACTGAAATTAAATCTGTAAATCCATCTTTATAGTAATCCCAAAACATATGCCATTGAAAGGCAGTTTATGGTCTTTTCATAATAAAATTCACTTTTAATTTCAAACATAGTTTTACGTTTTAATAGTTCTTCAAAAAAGAATTCACCATTTAAAGAAAAAAGTAATATGCTCATAACTATTATATTACGATTCCCCGAAAAGGTATTCACCCATAAAAGGTGATACACTCAATATTTCTAAAGCAAAACCCCTCCATTTATGTGAAGGGGGTTGTAAATGCTCTTATTTCGATAAAATAAAAACAGTTCATTCAGTTGGCGCATAGGTTTTTTATAATTCTACTCTCTACTTGACAGGGGCATGTTCGCAGACTGTCCCCAGTGTTTTATTATTCACCAATAAATTTATCTATATCTATCATGCAATCAGCATATAATCCATATCCTACATAACTAGCAGTAGCGATTTTAATATCAAAATGATTAGGTAAGTCGGGATATGAATCATGAGCATTTTTCAATTCACGGATAAGTATTGTGCTGGCGGGCTTGTGATTCGCGCATATAATTATAAATTCTGGTTTTATTTGTGTGTTAATTTCAATATGTTTTTTTATTCCTTTTATTAGTCCCAAATCTATTTTTTGGTTGAATTGAGTTTGAGTTTCTAATATAAGTGAACTAATTCCACCACTTTCAGCAAATTTATCCATATCTGCAAAATGCTTTAATATTCCAGAACTACCGGTTAGTGCATTATATCCATATTTAAATTCCATTAAAGCAAGACTTGTCTCTGTTGCTTTTTTTCTACTTGGTCCAGTAGACAGCCATTTTACACCAAGTAGATCAAATCTACTTCCATTTGTTGAATTTGCATATTCAATATCTGTAATATAATAATCTGTATCATTAGCGATACTACTGAAGTTATTATCCCTTAAAATAATCTGCTGATATTCACGCTCAAGTTTTGGATGTTTATATAGCCAATAATCCATTTCCCTTTTTAAAAAAGGAATTGCATCAACATAATCAGTTATAGAGGTTAAGTTTATTAAATTCTCCTTTAACCAATTGCTATTCTCATTTATAAGGTATTTCTCATCAAAGAATAGCTTATAATCTTGTCCAGAGCTAGTAATTTTTAAGATACTTCCGCCTCTATAATAAATATTTATATAGTTCTTTCTAATTTTTAGGCATAATGTATCATCTTGCTTAACAGCTTCCAATAAACCGACTAATTTACCTTCTTTTAAATCAAACATAAATCTTTCGCTCAAACCTCTCATTTTAAGCCTCCTGAGTATTTATTATCAATAATTCTTTTAGTTTAAGACTTCCTTTTGGACACTTATAATTTTTCAGATTAGAATTTGACTTATATTTTCCTTAGGGTCTATTGTTTATGTATCTTATATCTAACCTTGAGGGCTAAGTAGAAGGATTTATAAAGGTTAATTCAATAAGTATGTTTCAACAAGAAGGGTATTACTTTTCTAACTGCTTGTAAATAACTGTTCATATTGAATAGTGGGTTGCCTGGCGAATGATGTGATTATTGAATTAAAGAATTAAGGAATTTTTGAGTTAGTGTGGTTGTTGCATGATGAAATGTGTAATGATTAAGCATCTTCACCTTATGATAATCCTTATATAAGGATTACCTCTATATCAATATTTTCAGTTCCTCTATAAAACTACTATAGATGGAATTTTCTCATTTAGACATAATTATATCCTTTTCCAATATAAAACCTTCTATTTAGCTCTCAAGGTACAGTTAGGAGGCCTAGCCCCCTACTATTCTTTTATAACCTTTGTAATTACATCTTCCAGACTATCAAAGTAATTAAATTTTGGAAGGAAGTCTATAGATGGTTCTGTTGAAGCTCTTTCGATTGCTTCTGAGATTCTATCAGCTTTTACTTTAATTTCTTTATCTTTTTCGATGTACTTTTCTTTATCATAATTTAAAGTAGTTACTGTTTCAATTTCATAGAAATATGGCATTTGATTGCCTTCTACATTCATTCCATAAGCCTTACCTTGTGATTTTTTCTTTGAATCTCTTAAGTTTATAAATCCTTCGAAGTATCCTTGGGATATTTTTCGTAATGTTTTTGCATACTCAATCGCTGAGTCAAGATTTTGTATAATATCTTCACCCTCTACTTCTAACTTTATCTTTTTCTTTCCTTCAGAAATAGCTTCAGCTAATCTTGTCTTTTCTTCTAAAATAGAAAATAAAACTTTATCTAAATCACTTATTTCAACATCTATTCTATCATCATGTTCTACTATTATAGTTTCATCTTCAGCTTCTTTATAAGATGCTTTCCTTTTATGAAGTTCCGTAGTTGTAGACATTTTACCTTGTAATCCAAATTGTGAAAGCATTATTATGTCATCAATATGCCTTTTTAATGTATTTGCGTATCTACCAGCTTCTTTAAGTGTTAGTTTATTAACTTTGTCTGTGTTCATAAAGTTATCAATCCCCTTTCGCTATCTTAGTAGTTATGCCAAGTATAAAAATATTATATCACTTACTTAATATTGTCAAGAATAAAAGATTTTAACTTTCTATAGAGTTATAATATCCCCATCATTGGCAATATGTACATTTTTAAACTTATCAGCAAATAATTTTGGATTTTCTGTATGAATTGGTATTATCTTATCAGGCTGACTTCCCACTATAACTTTTTCAATACACTCCATACTGGCGTGACCACTAGTATGTAAGTCAATCATAGTCATACCCATTAAGCTGATATAGTCTAGCATTGATTTTGTCTTTCTATCTTCTTTATAACCACTCCACATTGAATAAATAAAACTAGCTTCATCTAAATTCTCTATATGCTGTAAATCAGATACCATATTCGCTCTAATTAGCATACAGTAATCTTTTCTTTCACCTAGTTCTTTTCTTGAAATTCTTTTATTAGAAAATTGTTTCATTAACTTGGCACCTTCAGGTTTTTCAAACATCTTCTTTGTAAGATGAAATGGATAGAATACTCTTACGTCCTTAAATGTATGTGGGTTTGGAATAGAAGGATTTAGCTGCGATACAATATGTGCTGTAAAAATATCCATAACAAATATTCTATTACTTCTCTTGGCAGCTTTATACATACCTACTAGTCTATCGATATTAGTTGATGATTGAAGGACAAATGCAGGACCTGATATAGAATTCATAATATTATATGCTTCACTTTCAATCTCTTCTTCTGTTCTAATATTCTCATTCATTCTACTCATCATTGTACCCTCTATTAAAAGTCCATCAACAGCCTCTGGTATCATATCTATAAAATAATCTGTAGCCTTTACTTTTCTTCCATGATCCCTAAAATCACCCGTGTAAACTAGAGATTTATTGTTTGCTTTTATTAAAAATGCGTAGCTATCAAAACCAGAGTGATCAACCAGATAAGGAATAATCTTAAAATCTCCAATACTAAATTGCTCTCCACTTCTTAGGTAGTTCATAGGATTGGTACTCGTTTGCTCTCCTGTAAATCTGGCTGTTATATCCATAATCTTAAATGCCATTTCCCCAATATAGACCGGTATCTTTGGATTAACACTATTAATGAGCCCAACATGATCCCCGTGTCCATGAGAAATTAATATACCATCTATAGTTTTTTCGTCCCATTTGTACAGTCCGGATACCTTAGGAAGGAATGAAACCTTTTTTTGTATTTCATTGTCAAAATTAGGTAGTTCTTGACCAATATCAAGAACTATTCTAGTATTTTCTGTAAATACTTCTATACAACTCCCGCCTATTTGATTTGAACCACGATGGATTATTATTTTCATAAGGCATCCCTCTTTCCTCTTATTCCTTCTAAGTTCTTTGGAAAATCTACAGTATAGGATTTATCCAGATGCATTTTAAATTTAGCACTTTAGACTCTTGTTAATTCTATTCTCCTTAAAACATATTCCACATGCCACATATCCATTTGCTATAGCATGCTCTTT
>CAZIII010000183.1:0-4369 GCA_964539425.1 uncultured Tissierellaceae bacterium
ATTTACATATTTTGTATAATCTGTTTTGTTTTGAGAATAAGCTATTGTTATCTTTTCATCTATATCCTTTAGATAATAAATCTGCCTATTTCGACTGCCCATTATTGGAGCTTCTAATGTAACTAAATCAAATTTATCTAAGGTCAGGTTGGACTCTATATTAAAGCTAAATTCATCCTTTGTTTTCTTGATTATCTCTTCATAGGTCTTAAAAGATCCCTTAAAGCTAAAATGATGATCTGATTTTAGATAATAATCCTCCTTATAATCATTTTCAAATACCTTATTCATATTTATATAGCTAACTCCATTTTCTTCAAGTCCACCAAACATTCTAGCTTCATTCTTATTTAAATAATCATCTTTGTTAGTGAAATAGGATTGGTATTTATTTCTGTAAAAGGAGGATTGGCTAGGCAAACCAACAAATAAAAATTCTCCACCCATATCTTCTATAAAGCTATTTAATTCTCCTATATTTTCTACCATCTGAGGTAGATCTTCGTAATATTTATCTAATGAATTTGATAGGCTTTCATTATAATAGGGCAACAATGTATCTTCTTTACCTATGACTATGTCATTTATTCTATGTTTCCCCAGAATATTCATATTTAATAGGGTGTAGGTTTTTATAAACCAGTCTCTACCTACTATATGGTCAGCTATATAAGCTTCCCATTGCTTAAAATAGTCTCCACTGAATAGGCTTTCAGCAGTATATACTGGCAGGCTAGCTAGGGTCCTATTTTCTATATTTGAAATACTTGTATTTCTTTCCATTGCTGTTAATATTTGTACTATAAATAAAAATGCTAAGAATAGAATTATAAGCTTATATTTCCCTATTTTCCTCATTTTTTCTCCTTGCGATTATGTATTATATTAATGATTATTATATTATATATAATCTCCAATTTCAAGAGACTAGGAGAAGTGTCCCTTTTTACAAAGAGATAATGGCTAGACATTATTCCCTATTTAATGGCCTCTTTGGGATAAGTTAGGTGAGGGAAAAATATTGATTTACCATAATAATACATGGTATAATCCAATCAACGAGGAGCGGGACTAGCGAGGGTTGATATAATGGATTTTTTAAAAGACTTTATAAAGGGAATTATAATTGGAATAGGGGCTATTGCTCCTGGTGTTAGTGGAGGTACATTTGCAGTCATGTTTGGGATATATGACAAGTTAACTGATGCTGTGGCAAATATCTTCAGTAATTTCAAGAAAAAGATGTTAATATTATTACCTGTAGGTTTAGGTGTGTGTGTTGGAGTCTTGGGTTTTAGCAATATTATGAGATATCTTTTTCTCTACCATGAGGTAAATATTACATTTCTTTTTATTGGTATAATGATAGGAACTCTTCCTTCTGTATTTAAGGAAGCTAACAAAAATGGCTTTAAGAAAGATTATATTCTTCCATTTATAATTGCATTTAGTGTGACAACATCATTTGCAATATTAGAGAATAATGTTATAGATATTATTCCAAAGAATAATTATAGTTTGGTTGCACTTGTTATGTACGGTCTTATTATAGGATTTGGTACTATTATACCTGGTATTAGCTCTTCATTTATCCTAATGTATATAGGCGCTTATGAAATAATTATTGATGGTATAGCAAGTATAGACTTGATGGTACTTATACCTGCAGGAATTGGATTTGCTATTAGTATTTTACTCTTTGCTAGGTTGATTAATTTCTTCTTCAAAAGATTTTTTGCTTATACATATTATGCTATATTAGGATTTGTACTAGGTTCCATAATCGCTATTTTACCAAGTATGGAATTTAGTATGGAATATTTATTGGGTACGATTATTTGTGGAATAGGATTTTTCTTATCCTACAGATTCAGCAAATGGTAATAAGAAGGATCTTTCCTATTGTTCAATAGTAAAATTCTCCATGTCATTCTATCTATTATATATAAAGAATAGATAGGAGGATGGTATTATGGTTAGATTGTGTTTTGATTATGGTCATGGGGGAAAGGACCCTGGAGCTATGTATAAGGGGAGAAAGGAATCCAATGATAATTTAAGTATTGGCATGGAAGTTGCCAAGAGACTTAGGATATTTGGAGTAGAAGTGGATGAAATTAGGACTATTGATGTAAGTATAAGCTTAAATGAAAGGTGTATTTTTGCTAATAGTGGGGAGTATGATTATTTTATATCTTTTCATAGAAATGCTTTTAAGCCAGAAGTAGCTACTGGGGTTGAAACCTTTGTATATACTAGTGGGTCATTAAAGGCTAGGCAATTAGCTAAAAAGATTCAAGATGGTTTGGTAGCCTGTGGATTTAAAAATAGGGGAGTAAAAAGAGCCAATTTTTATGTTCTAAGGGAAACTAAAATGCCTGCAGTACTGATTGAAATAGGATTTATTGATAATACCACAGATAATACCTTATTTGATGATAAGAGAAGAGAAATAATAAATGAAATTACAAAGGCTATAATATTGGAGACAAGGAAGTGAAGGGACAGGACTACTGTCCCTTTTTGTATTTGTCAAACTTGAGAATTTTTATGAGTATTATTAATAACTGTGTCATTTTTTGTTAGAAGAAGTTATAATTATGATATGGATGAATAATAAGAAAATTATAAAACTAAGGGATTGATAGTGATGAAGAAAATATTATCTGATGAAATAAATAATAAGCTTAACTATGCAAAGAGTATAGTATCTGCAAATCCAGACAAGTCTATGGAAATATGTAAAGAGGCCTATGATCTAGCCAAGACAAATTCCCTGATACTTGAGGAAGGCTACGCTCTCATTGGATTAGCCCTTGCTAGTAGAATAAAATCAGATAGTAGCAGAATGATTGATTATTCCTATAGAGCACTTGCAATATTTGAAGATAATAACCATATTACTGGGCAGATAAAGGCATTAAATTTAATTGGTATTGCATATTTCTATAGCTCCATATATGAAGAATCCTTAAAGTATTTTTTTAGAGCAAGTGAGCTGCTGGAACTTGAAAGGGATGACAATTTACTAACTAGTGTTTTAAACAATATTGGAGAGATATACAGAGAATCAGACATATATGACGAGGCTATTAAGTATTATAATAAAGCTGCTAATGTTGCAGTGAACAAGTATCCTTCAAGTCATGCTGCTATATTAGGAAATATAGGTAAGACATATTTTGAAGAAAATGAATTTGATATGGCCTTAGAAGTATTTGACAAAAGCTATAGTATATTTATAGATGGGGATGATATGGTAAGCCTAGGAGAAATCGAAAATAAAATTGGAAAGGTTTACTATGCCCTAGGAGATTTTGAAAAAGCTGAACAATACTATTTTAAAGCCTATAAAAGGCTTGAGGATGTAAGTAATAAATACTATGTAATAGATGTATTAATAAATATAGCTCAATTGTACATTGAGAGTAAGCCTGAAAGAGCATTGTATTTTTATGAAAAGGTAGTTGAAGCTGCAGAGATGGTCGGGTCTCAGAAGAAACTTTGTCAAGCCTATAAACTTATTTCTGACTACTATGAGAATAAAGAAGATTATAAAAGTGCTATTGAATTTTACAAGAAACATTCTAATGTTAACGAAGAAATTATTAGTTTAAATATTAGAACTAGGCTGGAAATTTTAAATATTGAATTTGAAAATGTTCAGTCAGCAGATAAAACTCAACAGATTAAAAAAAGACTAGAAAAAGAGATAAGTAGACAAAGGAAAGAAATAGAAAATATAAAACAAGCAAACAAAGTCCTTGAAAAGAAAGCTTATGAAGACGAATTAACTGGAATATCAAATAGAAGAAGCATTAATATTTATCTTGATAAAATTATAAAAGAGATATCCTCAGAGGAAGATTCTATAGTTTTATTTATGATAGATATAGACAATTTTAAAAAATATAATGATTATTGGGGACATTCTGAAGGAGATGTATGTTTAAAAAAGATAGCAGAGTGTATAAGAAGAATTCAGAATAGCAGAAGTGATTATTTCGGGAGATATGGAGGAGAGGAGTTTATATATATATCTACTTCCATGGGCTATGAAGATGCATTGAAACTAGGCAACCTTATACGTACAAAAGTTGAAGATATAGGCCTTTACTATATGGACGGAGAAGAGAAGAAGACTGTAACCATTAGTGTAGGGGGAGTAATGGGTACTAAATCAAATTTCAAGACAATAGCAGATATAATGGAGAATGCTGATAGGGAGCTCTATAGAGCTAAAAGGATGGGTAAGAATATGACAATACTTAAAGAGATGAAATCTTAATAGGGAGAGTGGGACACAACTCCTGCTGTCCCACAGGAGGATAATATGGATAAGATTGTAATAGATGAAAATCTAACAGTA
>CAZIII010000184.1:0-3651 GCA_964539425.1 uncultured Tissierellaceae bacterium
GAATCAGTTACAAATTTGGTAGAAAGATACCTGTAAAGTAGATTTTAATTCTTAATTAAGAGAATTGAAATAGATATTTCCAATATAAGAGGAGGTGAAATCATGCGTCTAGAATTAGGCCAAGTACTAATTAAAGATATTCAATTTGGTGAAATGACCAAAATTGATAATGGAGTGCTTTATGTAAACAAGGAAGAGCTAATAGATTTAATCAAGGAAGATGAGCACTTAAAATCTGTAGACGTTGAAATTGCAAGACCAGGTGAAAGTGTTAGAATTACACCTGTTAAGGATGTTGTTGAACCAAGGGTTAAGGTAGAAGGACCTGGAGGAATATTTCCTGGAGTAATTTCAAAAGTACAAACTGTAGGTACTGGTAAAACAAATGTATTAAAAGGTTGTGCTGTAGTTACTACAGGAAAGATAGTAGGTTTCCAAGAAGGTATTGTAGACATGTCAGGACCTGGTGCTGAATATACACCATTTTCAAAATTAAACAATTTAGTTTTGACTTGTGAGCCACTAGATACATTAAAACAACATGATCATGAAAAGGCTGTTAGATTTGCAGGTTTCAAAGCAGCTAATTATTTAGCAGAAGCAGCTAAAACAATGACACCAGATAAAGTGGAAGTTTTTGAAACTTTACCACTATTAGAAAGTATAGGAAAATATCCAGAGCTTCCTAAAATTGCATATGTTCAAATGTTACAGTCACAAGGGCTACTTCACGATACTTATGTATATGGAGTAGATGCTAAGCAAATAGTTCCAACTCTTCTTTATCCAACAGAATTAATGGATGGAGCAATAATCAGTGGTAACTGTGTATCAGCTTGTGATAAAAACACAACTTACCATCACCAAAATAACCCAGTAGTTCATGACTTATACGACCAACATGGAAAAACAATTAACTTTGTTGGTGTTATAATTACAAATGAAAACGTCTATCTTGCAGATAAAGAAAGATCATCAGACTGGACAGCTAAATTAACAGAATTCTTAGGGTTAGATGGAGTAGTAGTTTCCCAAGAAGGTTTTGGAAATCCGGATACTGACCTTGTTATGAATGCTAGAAAAATAGAAGCAAAAGGTGTTAAAGCAGTAATAATAACTGATGAGTATGCAGGTAGAGATGGAGCAAGTCAATCACTAGCAGATGCTGACAAATCAGCAGATGCAGTTGTAACTGGTGGTAATGCAAATGAAGTTATTGTACTTCCAAAGATGGACAAAGTTATAGGAACCCTTGATTATACAGATATAATAGCAGGTGGATTTGATGGATCTTTAGCTAAAGATGGTACAATAACAGTTGAGATTCAAGCAATTACTGGAGCTACGAACGAATTAGGCTTCAATAAAATGTCAGCAAGGACTTACTAATTAAAATTAATAATATAAATTGAATATAAGAAAGGATGTGGATTAATGTCACTTTTAGATGAAAACAAAAAAGTTATCATAGTTGGAGACAGAGACGGAATACCTGGACCAGCAATTGAAGAATGTGTAAAAACCACACCTGCAGAGGTAGTATTTTCAGCAACGGAATGTTTTGTCTGAACGGCTGCAGGCGCAATGGACTTAGAAATACAAGGTAGAGTGGTTGAACTAACTGAAAAATACGGCGCAGAAAATATTGTTGTATTAATCGGTGGAGCTGAAGCTGAAGCATCAGGATTAGCTGCAGAAACAGTTACCGCAGGAGACCCTACTTTCGCAGGTCCATTAGCAGGAGTTCCGTTGGGACTTAAAGTTTATCATGTAGTTGAACAAGAATTTAAAGATTGTGTAGATGCAGAAGTATTTGATGAGCAAATTGGTATGATGGAAATGGTACTAGATGTTGATGAAATAGTTGAAGAAGTAAGTGCAGTAAGAAATGAATTTGGCTTATTTAACAATTAATAATCCCAATTCAAGTAAATGAGAGGAGGGAGATACATGGGAAAAATTAGAGTTGTACACTATATAAATCAATTCTTTGCTGGTATAGGTGGAGAAGAGATGGCTGACCATAAACCTGAAGTAAGAGAAGGTTTCGTAGGACCTGGTATGGCATTAAATACTGGATTTGGCGATGATGCTGAAATAGTTGCCACAGTTATATGTGGAGATAGCTATTTCGGAGAAAATACAGAAAAAGCTCTTGCTGAAGTATTAGAATTGATTAAAGCTGAAAAACCAGATTTCTTTATAGCTGGACCTGCATTTAACGCTGGAAGATACGGTTTTGCATGTGCTACAGTAGCAGATGCAGTGCAAACTGAATTAGGAATACCTGTACTTACTGGTATGTATGAAGAAAATCCAGGTGCAGATATGTTTAAAAAATCCCTTTATATAGTTAGCACTAAAAACAGTGCTGCTGGTATGAGAGATGCAGTTAAAAAAATGGTTCCATTAGCTCTTAAATTAGCAAGAGGAGAAGAAATTGGAACTCCTGAAGATGAGAACTATTTAGAAAGAGGTATTAGAAAGAACTATTTCCCTGATAAAAGAGGATCTGAAAGAGCTGTTGATATGCTTATAAAGAAACTTAAAGGGGAAGAATTTGAAACTGAATACCCAATGCCTGTATTTGATAGAGTACCTCCAAATGCAGCAATAAAAGATATTACAAAAGCTAAAATTGCTTTAGTTACATCAGGTGGTATTGTTCCACATGGTAACCCAGATCATATAGAATCTTCATCAGCTTCCAAATATGGTAAGTATGACATAAGTGGAGTTATGGATTTAAAAGAAGGAGAATGGGAAACTGCACATGGTGGACATGACCCAGTGTATGCAAATTTAGATGCAGATAGAGTATTACCAGTAGATGTCTTAAGAGACTTGGAAAAAGAAGGCAAGATTGGAGAACTTCACAGATACTTTTATTCAACAGTAGGAAATGGTACTGCTGTAGCAAGTGCTAAAGGTTTTGCTGAAGAATATAGTAAAGAACTAATTGCTGATGGAGTAGACGCTGTTATATTAACTTCTACTTGAGGCACCTGTACACGTTGCGGTGCAACTATGGTAAAAGAAATAGAAAGAGCGGGAATCCCAGTAGTACACATTTGTACTGTAGTTCCAATATCTTTAACAGTTGGAGCCAACAGAATAGTACCTGCAGTAGCAATACCACACCCTTTGGGAAATCCAAACTTAGAACCTGCAGAAGAAAAACAATTAAGAAGAAGATTAGTTGAGAGAGCATTAAAATCTCTAACTACAGAAGTTGAAGATCAAACAGTATTTGAAAAATAATTTAATAATTATATAAAATGGGTGAATATGTTCTTTCACCCATTTATATACGGCAATTTAATATAGAACTATTATTTCGGAGGTGTAGTATGAATTATTCAGTTGTAAAGGGTTCATCTTATATTTTGGTGCATGCTCCAGATATGATTATTCATAATGGAACAACACAAACTACAGAAAGACATTTGAATCCAGAATCAGAGTATTTAAAGAATATCCCAAATCATTTACGTAGTTTTGAACAAGCAGTAAACTATATACCAAATCAAGTATATATTGGAAATCACAAACCAGAAGAGTTAAAAAATTATGAGCAACCATGGTTCGATAAAGATGTAGAAGGTGCTACAAGATATGGTAAATTTGGAGAAATAATGCCTCAAGATGAGT
>CAZIII010000184.1:3661-3941 GCA_964539425.1 uncultured Tissierellaceae bacterium
CTGCTCATCCTTTATTTTCAGAAGAATTAGTTGCTAAGCTTAAAGATGGGGACGATTTAGAAGCAATAGAAAAAGGTGTTAGTGGTCACGCAGATGAAGGACTTTATTTTGAAGGGAAATTAATAGGCAGTGTGAAAAGAGCTCACGATGTTGACGTTAACTTAAGTGCTCACGTAATATTAGAAAACTTAGTATCAAAGTCTTCAGGAGTATTAGCAGCCCTTAATTTATTAGCTAAAAATGATATTAATCCAAAAGACATAGAATATGTTATAGAATG
>CAZIII010000184.1:3951-4357 GCA_964539425.1 uncultured Tissierellaceae bacterium
GCCTGTGGAGATATGAATCAAAGAGGTGGAGGAAACTTTGCTAAAGCAATAGCTGAAGTTGCAGGACTTGTAAATGCTACTGGATCAGATACTAGAGGATTCTGTGCCGCTCCAGCTCATGCTATGATATTAGCAGCATCATTGGTACAAGCAGGTACATTTAAAAATGTAATGATAGTATCAGGTGGTTCTACAGCAAAATTAGGTATGAATGGAAAGGATCATGTTAGAAAAGATATGCCAATATTAGAAGATGTTATTGGCGGATTTGCTATGTTGGTTTCAGAGAATGATGGTATTAACCCAATCTTAAGAAATGACTTAGTTGGTAGACATACTGTAGGAACTGGATCCTCACCTCAAGCAGTAATTACATCTCTAGTTACTGAGCCACTTGACAGAGGAA
>CAZIII010000185.1:0-4344 GCA_964539425.1 uncultured Tissierellaceae bacterium
TTATTTCTTTTGCTGATCCAACAGGGACTATAGATATAGTTGGACCAAAGGTATATAAAGATATATCAGGAAAGGTCACATATAATATATTGAAAACCATTGAAAATCAACTAGGGAAAACTATAATTCATCTTTGCGGTAAAACATCCACATCCCTAGAGACCATAGGTTTATTAGAAAGCGAAAAGGTATATGCTAATGGCCAGGATTATTTCCAGATGATTAAAAATATAAAAGAGGAAAGAGAAGATATAAAATTTATAGGTCATTGGTGTTTAAAATTAAACAAAGGTCATAATCAAATAATTATCTGCAAAATTAAGCATTAACAGAAAATATCTAAAGTAAAAACAATTAAGCTCCTTTTAAAAGGAGCTTAATTGTTTTTAAAGATTTTCAATGATTTACACATTATAGCATATAAACCTAGGCTTATAGCAGCTGAAACAAGTATTTCAAATATTTTATTTATAATTATATCATTTAATATATTTGACATTGTGCCATAGATTATAAGAAGGCTAGCTGTCATAACTGCTCCGGATATACTAATTTTAAAAATCAAACTTGTCATATGAGATTTTTCTTCAATATGTAATTTTCGGTTCAAATCATATAGTCCATATATTAGGGCTGAAGTAATGGAAATGCTACTACTTAAAGCTATTCCGCTAGGACCCATATTTTTGGAAAGAAATAGGTTTAAAATTCCATTTAAAATCAAAGTACGAAATCCAATAGAAATAGGCGTTTTCGCATCTTGAATTGAATAATATGCTCTTGTAATCAATGGGAAAAGTGCCATGGATGTTAGACCTAGAGCGTAATATCCTAATGCTTTTGATGTTAACAAGGATGCTTGTACATCAAAGGCCCCCCTCTGGAATAATATCTTAACTATGGGTTCTGACATGGTGATTAATATAATAGACACAGGTACTGCTACAATTAGTGCTATATCCATGCCATACCTTATTTCATATTTAAAATGTTCTTCATCATGCTTGTGATAGTCCTCCGATAGTACAGGAAATATGACTGTTGTCATGGCTGCAATAAATACTCCTAAGAACAAATCGATAATATTATTGGCAAAACTTAATCCAGCAATACTACCTGTAGGTAGAGTTGATGCCACTGCATTGTCTATGGAAAGATTTAGTTCATTGAGACCTACACCTGCAAGTATGGGGATTAAATAATATTCTAGTTTTCTAATATATCTATCTTTTAGGTCAAATTTAAAGAAATATTTAAATCCGTTTTTTCTAAGACCCTTTGAAAAGATATATATCTGAATGATATTCATCACAATACCTGTTACCATAAGTCCTCTTAATTCAAATGTTTTTGAAAAAAACAATAGATAAATAATGTATATAATTGGGCTTACAGCCCTTCCCTTAGGACCTCCCTTAAATGAATGCACTGATTGTAGGAAACCAGAGAATATTGCATTTATCAAGGATAAGGGTATAATGGGTAAACCTATTCTAAATAATAATACGGTTTTTTCTAATTCCTTTCCAGTAAATCCTGGACCAAAGATTTTCATAATAATAGGTGCACCTATAAATCCTATAACTATAAAAACAAAAGAAAAAATCCCAGTTATATTTACCAAATTATTTGTAAATTTTATTTTCTTATCAATCCCATGTCTCTCTTGTATCTCCTGTAGCAAAGGTATAATTCCAATGATTATTCCATCACTTACAAGACTTGTTATAAGAATAATAGTACTGTATGCCAGTAAATAGGAATCCAATTTGTAGCTAATTCCCATTCTAGATGCCATGATAATTTCCTTCACAAAGGATAAAGATTTAGCAATTATTCCTAGATAAATAATATAAAAAGTAGCTTTCTTCATTTCTTTCATTCTTTTCATTTTTGCCTAATACGCCTCTTTTCGACATAAACTACAGTAGGAATTATATCACAATTGTTATATAAGTGACAATGGGTTTATTAGGAGAAGCTTTTTAAATTTGAACCCTATCCTATGGAAAAAAAAGATGTGAGGGTTTTGAAGTTCTACCATAAATTGATATAAGTTAATATAGAAGAAAAAAGAACTAACTTAGGTATATACCCCCTAGTTTTTGTCAATCATAATGATAAGAACTAGGGGGTGCTTTTTATGTTAAATTTTCCAAGTAGAAATAAGGTAAAAGATGAAATGTTAGAGAATATAAGACTGGCTCATAAGCAATGGGAAGAAAAAATAAACTATTTTCAATCAGTTACTGATCCGGATTTAGTAGACTATGCCATATTTGAAATGGAAGCTTCCAAACTTAAATATATTTATCTTCTTAAGCAATATAAGAGTGAACTAGCAGATGAAAAGTTAATTGAAAATGCAGCTAATTAACTTAAAGCTAGTACAAAAAAATGTAATATTTTCTCTCCTATTATTATAGATATAGTATAATAGAAGTGGGAGGGATAAAGATGGGATTAAATACAATTTTTTACTATGCTATTGGCCTTGTTCTACTATATATACTAGGCATTATCCTTGTTTGGCCAATAAAGAAGATATTTAAATTGATAATCAACGGGATATTAGGTGGAATAACATTATTAGTATTTAATTTTATTGGAAGTTTTTTTGGACTAGGTATTGCAATTAATCCATTAAATGCCATTATAGTAGGAGTTTTAGGGGTGCCAGGAGTAATCCTTTTGTTAATTATTCAATTAATATTATAAACCCAGTATAGGGGGTAAAATTTGCATAAAATATGGAAATATGATATGTTTAAGAGGTATAATAAAATTATAAGGTAGGGGGTATACGAATGACAGCTATAAAAATGCAGATACAAAAGAGAACGGACATAGGTAAAAATTTTGTAGACAAAATGAGAGCAAACAAAACAATACCAGGAGTTATATACAGCAGAGGCGAAGAATCTGTACATGTTTCAGTAAATGAAATCGAATTTTTAAAAGTATATAAATCAGCAGGAAGTTCATCACTTTTAGGGCTAGAATTAGAGGGTGTAACCATACCAGCAATAATTAAAGAAATACAAAGACATCCTTTTAAAAATGAAATACTTCATGTTGATTTCCAAAAATTAAATATGAATGAAAAAGTAAAAATGAACGTGCCAATTATATTAACTAATAGAGATTCTATCAAACTACAACCTTCAATTTTGATGCAATTACTAGATCAAATTGAAATAGAATGTTTACCTGGTAATATACCAAATGGAGCAGAAGTAAATGTAGAAGATATGGACTTTACAACTCCATTATTAGTAAAAGATTTAGATATCGCTAAAGATGGAGATGTTGTAATCTTAAGGGATTTAGAAGATGTAGTTTGTTCATTGGCACAACCAAGTACAGTTAAGGAAGATAATGATGGAGATAATTCAGAAGAAACTTCAGATGTAACAGAATAAATATTAATCAAAAACCCATATGGATTTCTCCATATGGGTTTTTCAATATAAAAATATAAATATAATCTCACCATAGCCAAGCACGAAATAAATTTAGGGGAATAAAATATATTAATAGGTCAATAATCCAATTATAGAATCATGATGAGGGGTGGATTAATATGTATTGCAAAATATGTGGAAGTAATAATTCAAAGACCGAACTATTGAGCCAAAGAGTTTGTAAAAAATGCTTAGATGAAATATCAAGTGCATCCGTATATGATGAAACCTATGATCGATATAAAAATCTTATAAGAATATTACTTGGATATTACATATCTGAACTCCATCAACTAAACCCTGTAAATTAATACAGGGTTTTATAAAGTTTTTTTAAATTAATGGTTTATATATCTGAAAATGTGATATATAATAGGTAAGATATAGAAAAATTATTAGGAGGATGATGGCTGGGAATGAAAACTCCCGTATTTGATGCGCTAAAAAAATTGATGGAACAAAATAGTGTGTTTTTCCATATGCCTGGACATAAAGGGAAAAATACATCAATTAATTGGGGTGACTATATACCATATATAGACACAACAGAAACAGAAGGAATGGACAACTTGCTAGACCCTCGGGGCATCATCCAAGAGAGCCAAGAACTAGCAGCAAAATTATTTGGTTCAAAGTATACTCAATATGCTGTAAATGGTTCAACTGGAAGCATTTATATAGCTTTAGCCACAATAACTAAACCAGGAGATAAGATATTAGTTCAAAGAAATTGCCATAAGGCAGTATATAACGCTATGATACTCAATAGATTAAATCCAATATACATGTATCCAAATTACAACGAAGAATATCATGTAATGACAGGTTTAAATCCCGAGGAAATAGATGATATTTTAACTGAAGACAAGGAAATTAAAGC
>CAZIII010000186.1:0-4333 GCA_964539425.1 uncultured Tissierellaceae bacterium
GTAGGGTCTTCTTTTGCTGTATAAGGGCCATAGGTTTTATCTCCATGCTGAAATATAACGGTCTTATCCTCAGACACCGTAAAATGTGCCTGCTGCCCTTGGATTTTACCGGAATACAAGGTACTGTCATTTTCTTTACTTGGAACAAGAATTGTGTTCTTATATTCAAAACCAACTTTTGAAATTATTATGGGATAAACTACCGCAAATACCATTGCCATAGTAACCATAAATATTAGGACACATTTTTGATAGCGATTCAAACTTTTGATTCTTTCCATAGTATCACCTCCAAATTTAAATTTATCGATATTACAATCAATTATTAGTTCATATAATTTTCTTCTTGAGTATAAATTCATTTATTATCACTAAAAAAGATTTTTATATAATCATAATTTATCAATATCTTAAATTCTTTCTCACTCATGCACTACTAACAGTAATTACACCTAATTACTCTAAGCAATGCATGATTTATTTCTAATAAAAGTTTCTGAAACCCTTACTGCTAAAGCATTTATGCACCCTGTCACTATTATGACACGAGCCCCTGTTGCAGCAACGACTAGGTTTTTATATGAATGATACTCTTCTCTTTCTACTTGGAGATCTTCTAGAATTTCTTTTTGATGGGAATAAGGCCTAAGATTGAAAAATGTATAGGCCCTCTCATCCTTGCTTTTAAGCTGCAGGGATTCTTTTAATTCCTTTTTATTGGCCTCATCTGTGGGCTCAAAGGTTCTAAATTCTTCATCATTCCAGTAAGTTTCAAATGTCTTATTAAAACTATCTACAACATCTTTAGAACTATACTCGGAAACCTTAAGATTCCACTCTAGTCCATTGGATAAAGCAGGGTTGGATAAGTTTGAGGAACCGATGTAAGCCGTTGAAAAGCCAGTGTTTCGCTTAAAGTAATAAGCCTTAGCATGGAGTCTGGTTCTTTTTGTATCATAGGAAATCTTAACCTCCGTGTTAGGCAGCTTAGCCAGGTCCAGTATGGCCTTATAATCTGATGCCCCCATGTAGGAGGTGGTAATGACCCGAAGCTTTTTGGTCTTGGTAAACTCAACTAAGTCCTCATAAATAAGCCGAAGGCCGCTAAACTTAATAAAAGATATTAAAAAATCAATTTCATCTGCTGTTCTAATTTCCCTCCGGAGTTCACTCTCTAGGCTAGGCCCTGAATTTCCTGTAAACAGGGTGCTAGATGAGATGGAAGTCTTGGGGCGAAACTGATTGAGCACATCAAATTCTTCCTGCTCATCATGGACGGCTAGTAGTTCTTTGAACTTCTTATCCCCAAGAGCAAAATCTTCCATGCCAATGGTTTTGTTAAGGTTATCTATAAACTGGGCTCGTTCTATGTCGTTGGTTAGCTGGCCAAGGCTCTCACGGATGGCCTTTTGATATGTAATTGAAAGTGCTTTAGATACTTCGCTATTGTCTATGTTTCTGCTTTGCTTGTGTGCCTTATTAGCTAATTTTTCTTTAGATTTTAAATCGATTACTTTTTCGTATAATCCATTTTTCATAGTAATTTCACCTTCCTGCTTATATAATTAATTTCTTGTTTAGCCTTTGTGACATTATATCATGGTCGCTCTTTTTATACCTTCTTCTCATATCTAAATTATGCTTCTAGCCTTTATTTCTATCTTATTATTTTATCTTAAAAAAAATTGGGCAAGATAAGTAAGTCTTCACATTTGTGCTACATTGTAGTACAATATAGTAAAGGGAGTGATTCTATGAGTACAGTTACAGTTAGACTTAATAAGAATGAAAAAGAAACCTTTAATGAATACGCCAAGTTATATGGAGTGCCCTTATCTACTATCTTTAAAAAGGCCTTAGAAGAAAAGATAGAAGATGAGATTGATATGAAGTCTATTGCTAGTTATGAAGAAGATATAAAAAACAAATCTACAGAATTTTATGATCACCATGAAATAAAAAGAAATTTAGGTTTGTAATATGAAATACAAAGTATCATTTGAAAAAAAAGCTTATAAGAAATTCACTAAAATAGATAGACACCAACAAATAATAATCTGGGCCTGGATTGAAAAAAATCTAATAGGTACAGATAATCTTAAGGAGCACGGAAAAGCTTTAAAAGGAACTTTAAAAGATTATTGGAGGTATCGAATTGGTAATTATCGAATATTGGCAGATATTGACAATGAGGAGATTAAGATTATTATATTTAATATAGGGCATAGAAAAGACATATATGAGTAATCAGATAAATATGATTCTAGTAAAAAACTAGCTAAGGTATAGGAAACCTCAATTATCCTGTACCTTAGCTAGTTTTTTTGGCCTAAGCATATTATATAGACTAAACAAAATCCTATCTATAGAATAAATTCTGATATTTCATCTTGTAGATCATTAGCAATTTCAGCTAAATCAGCACTTGCACTAGAAATATCGTTAATAGCTTCCGTTTGAACCTCTACACTTGCACTTACCTCTTCTGTTGCTGCTGCATTTTCTTCTGCAATAGCTGACAAATTTTGACTAATTTGCATAACTTCATTATTTTTTTCTTCCATAATCTTTGAATTTTCACTTGCTCTTTGGACTATTTGTTTACTCATACCAACTGTTGTTTCAATTTCATCAAATTTATCATTGGTTGTTTTTGTTTGTTCATCTTGTTCAGATACAATTTGACCCATCACCTTCATTCTGTCCACTGCAGTATAAGATTTCTTTTTCAATTCTTCGATAATGATTCTTATTTCACCTGTAAACTTAGTAGAATCTTCAGCAAGTTTTCTAATTTCATCTGCAACAACAGCAAAACCGCTACCCGAACTCCCTGCTCGAGCTGCTTCTATAGCAGCATTCAAAGCTAATAGGTTTGTCTGATCAGCAATTGATTGTATCATTTCAGAGGCTGTCGAAATTAATTCTACGCTGTCATTTGTTTCAATAATAATTTGATTAACAAAACTAGTTTCTTCTTTGTTTTTATTAGTAAGGCTTGTTAATATATTAAGTATTTCTTTTCCTTCTTCTTGTTTAACATCAATATTATCTACAGCATTGTTAAGTTCATTCAACACTTCTACCATTTCATTTAACATGATTTTATTTTCTTCAATATTTTTAGTCGTTATCATTGTATTTTCTGCTTGATTAGTTGCTCCATGAGCAATATCATCTACGGCATTAGCTACTTCTCTTGCACTCTCACTTGTATTTTGAGCTGTAGCTGTCAATTCCTCAGAAGTAGCTGCTGTATTTTGTGCATATTGATAGACATTCGTAATAATATCTTTTAGCTTATCTCTCAATCCAACACTTGCTCTGTAAAGATCACCTATTTCATCTTGTCTATCTGAATAGTCTTTTTCAAACTCAAAAGATAAATCATACTCAGCTAATTTTCTAAATCCTACTATAATATGGTTGAATTCTTTTTGTAAAATGTTTGAAAAGTTAATAGAATTAAAAATAATAATTACAACGGAAACAATACCTACTATGGCTAGCAATATAAATACATTTCTTAAAATAGAAGCATTTTGATCCGCTAGTTCATTAACAATTACTTCTAAATCATCTATGTAATTTCCTGTTCCTATAATCCAATCAAACGGTTCATAGGCCATTACATATGCTCTTTTTTCTGAGGGCTCAGTTTCTCCCTTTTTAGGGAACCAATAATTTAAAAATCCTTCTCCTTCTTGACTATTTCCAATCTTTAAAAACTCCTCAACAATTTCAAAACCATCAGAGTCAGTAAGGTCAGTTCTGTCCCTACCTTCTACTTCTTTATCTCCTAATAAAACAACATTTATACCTTCACTTGTATCGGCCCAAAAATAACCTTCATCGCCATATCTTGATTCTCTGATGATATTTGCTGCTAATTCCATCCCCTTATCTTTACTAATATCACCTTTTTGAATTAGTTCATTAATTGGATCAAGCATGGTAACAATAGTCTCAACTTCATAAGCTATTAAATTATCATAGTCCTCGTAAACATTCTTTTCTAATGTTTCAAGTGAGGAATTTGAGATTCTCTTTATTTGCACAACAGAAGAAATCGAGGTTATTAATAGAATAAATATTACTGATGAAATAAGCATTTTAAAGACTCTTATACCTATTCTTTTTTCTTTTTTCATATATATCTACCTCCTAATTTAAAGTTAACAGTTATCTTACAGGTACAAAACACACAAATCAGAATGTTTTGCCGTTTATTGTCACATCTATCATACTACAATGATGCCTATATTGCAATATAGGTTTAATACTCGACTAAACCCTATTGGTTTGATTGCTGGTTATATCTGCCCATGCAAAC
>CAZIII010000187.1:0-4318 GCA_964539425.1 uncultured Tissierellaceae bacterium
TTTAATTCTAGACCTTTTCTAATTGCATAATCCATAATATCGATGTTGTTAGCCTTGTGTATCTCTTCATCTGTAAATCTTAGCTTATTTTCTGCCATAATTTCCACCTTACCTTAAGCTTCTAGTTCTAATTCTTCTAATAAATCTTCTTCTCTTGAGTTATTCATATCTACTATATTCTCTGTAACTACTTCTAAATCAGTTAGGTCTAATTGAACAATGCTCATTATAGGTTTATATCCTCTTTTGAATTTCTTGTAATCATCCCAGGAATATTTCTTTTCATCAAATATTTCAAAGATCCTTCTTCTATAATCTTTAGACTCTACTTCTAATATAAATCTATCAAAGTCTCTCTTCTCATCCGGCATATCATCTTCTATATCAAAATAAATTGTTATGAGCATTCTCCTCATAATGAAATCCTCCTTTTAACATTCTCAATATTAGCTTTCTACTTGACCTTCTTCACTATCTTGTGAGAAATATAATTCTAAGGCTATTTCTATTATTTCTTCTACTTCTTTCTGAGTTTGATTCTCTTTGAAAAACTTATTTACTAGTTTTGGTTTTAACTTGAAATTTTTAACCTTCTTTGGTCTATTAAAGTATTTTCCTGATAAGATTTCTTTAGCTTTGTCATAATTAAGGTTTCTAGCTTGAGCATAGTTTTTTAGGATTTCTGATTTCTTTAAATCTATTTTATAACCATAATCCGCTAATATAGTTTCTACTATTTCTTGATAACCCTCATTTAAGAATGATAGATCAACAGCAGCTGTAAAAGGAATTTCATTGTTGTCTAGTCTTTGTTTTAATTCCTTTGTTAAGGTATCTATTCTTATATAGTTAGATACATTTCTAGGTGAAAGATCGTATTTATTTCCGATTTTTTCTCTTGTTGAAGTTTGTGGGCAGATTCTGCCCGATTCATCCTTATCGCTTATTACATCACTGTTTGATAACATTTCAATTTCATTAATAATATCTAATTTTCTCTGATTTTCTGGTGAGATTTTTTCATCTACATTAATTCCCTTGCCTTGTTCTTTTATTGCACTATGTCTTTCAGTTAGTATTCTTGCTTTTTCTGAATGACTTAGCTCAGAAAATGCTCTTTGTATTAAATTAGTCTCTGTAACTATTAGCATTGCTTCTTCATCTGTTAATTCTTCTTTTATAACTACTGGAACTTTAGTTAGATTTGCTATCTTGGCTGCATTGGCTCTATTGTGTCCTGATAAAATTTGATATTTATCATCTTCTAACTTTCTAACTATTAGGGGAGTAATTACTCCGTATTCTTTAATGCTTTCAACCATGTCATTAAGACGTGGTCCTTCATATAGTTTGAATGGATGATTAGAAAAAGGAACTAACTGAGATAAGTTCACCTCTGTAGTTCCTTTCTTTTCATTATCAATATTATTTATATTCTCATCATCTAAACCAAACATTTCATTTAGGTTGAATACTTTATTCTTTACCAATCAGACCACTCCTTTGCAAAATCTTCATAAGCTTCAGCTACTTTATTTTTAGGATCATATTCTATTATGCTTTTATTGTTTAATATAGCTTCCCCTGTTTTTACTGAAAATGGTATATTACTATTAAATACCTTTACATCTAAATTAAACTTTTCCTTAATAAATTCTACAGATTCATTTAGCAACTTCACCATTTCTTTTGAAAGATTTGTCCTTTGATTTATCATTGTAATTAATATTCCATCAATTTCTATCTTAGGATTAATTCTTTTCTTTATTCTATTTATATTATTCACTAGAAGCCCTAATCCCTTTGCTGAAAGATACTCTGGTGTTACTGGTATAATTACGCTATTGCATGCTGACAAGGCATTTATTGTAAGCATACCAAGACTTGGAGAACAATCTATTATAATATGGTCATAATCCTTTTCTATATCTTCTAATACAGATCTTAAAATTAATTCTCTACTCATTACATTTATTAGAGACATTTCTATTCCTGCTAATTCTAAGGAACAGGGTATTAAATCTAAATTTTGTTTTATATTTGATATATATTCATTTTCTGAAATCAAATTCTTTTCCTCTATGGCTAATGCCATTAGAGTTTGTATATTAGCTTTATTATCTGCATTAATTCCCAAGGCAGCTGTTAAACTCGCCTGTGGATCAAAATCAATTAATAACACATCCTTTCCCTTTTCTGATAGCGCATAACATAGGTTTAATGCTGTGGTTGTCTTCCCGACACCACCTTTTTGATTTACTATCGCTGTTATTTTTGCCATTTGTAAACCTCCTTTTTGGTATTAAAAAAGAGCCCTTGGATTTTAAAATCCTTAAGCTCTGTGGTAGTGATTATTATATTATAATTCTTTTATGATGATTTTTTCTCTTTCTTCCTGCACTTCCTTTAGTGCTATATATTGTGTTAATTCCAATGGTAATTCTTCATAAGTTTTATCTCTATCATAAAAAAAGTTAATTAATGCCTCAGAATATTTTTTATTTCCTTCTACATATTTATTAATATTTTCCTTAAACTTCATATCTATTTCATGATCATTCAAATTTGTAGTTATTTCACTACTTTCATACGTTAAGATAGATAAAAAGAATTTTTCCCAAAATGTCATGTTTATAGATCTATCTTCTATGGATTCTTTAAAGTATTCATTTTTCGAATAATACTCATGTGAATATTGGATTAGAGCATCATCTGGAGTATTTGCCCTTATTATAAATATATCATCTTCACTTTGTACATTATCTTTTTCTGCTATTATAAATGTTTTTTGCTGGATTATATTTTTTACAACACTATCTGTAACTTGGCTTTTTTCAAGGGCTTCTCTTCTCGCATTTTCCCTTCTTTCAAATCCATTCATAAGCATCTCTCCAATTTAACATTTAATATATTATCCCCTAACCCACCCTCGCTTAAATATAAATTAGTACATGGTAGTAACAATAATTAGTAATTTGTCCTAGTGTAACTTTACTGGGCGTAATTTGTAATTGTGGAGTCGAACCACAGACTTTGCCCCAAAGTCGCCATATCTAATTGAAACTTTCTTTATACTCACCTTTATATTTTAAGCTACCTACTTATTTAAATTAAATCCGTACTCCAATTCAATCCTTGTATTTTTGTGTCTAACTCCCTATATTGTTTTGATAACTTGTCCACTTCTTTTTGAATTTCTTTAACATTTATGGTGCTCACATATTTAATTTCAGTTTTAGAATACCTATCAAGTCTAAAACTGGCTCTCTCAACTGAGCTAGCTAATACTGATCTCTTATCAAGTAAGATATCCCTTTCTACTAATGCATCAGATAATGTCCATTCTTCATTATACAAGGTTGTATTATTAGTTTTATTAATTCTTTTTATAATTGTTGCTAATTCTTTCTGGTTACTTAGAAATTCCTTTAATAAATCTTCTGGTTCTTCACTGGGTGCTTCTCCTTCTTGAACCATAATATTATTTTTAAGTCGACTTTTTATCTGTTCAATTCTTTTTTGTAAATCTGCTCTTAATAGCAATGCTTCAGCTAATTTCAAATTATCTCCTCCTCATTTACTTGTTTTATCGAATAAGGATTACAGTTTCTTCATAATCAAGATTATTTTCTTCACACCATTTAATTGCTATATCTCTCACAGCTTTATCCAAATATATTTTATTATAGTTGTCCACAATCTTTCAATACAATTTTTATAAATTCATGTAATGAAAAGTCTGGATTAGTGTAATATTCTGTTGATCCAATAAGCATCTTATCTGAGCTTATCTTTGCTTCTCTAATCTTATCTGCTCTTATTATGGCTTCTTTAATATCTTCTAAGTTAATTTGTTCTAATATCTTTTTAATAGTATTTTCACTTTTTATATTTTCCCTGGCACCTAGACCATAAACTCTTTTTAAATCTAATAAATAAGAATCATTTTTAAAAACTGGTCGATTAAAATCTTCCTTATGGAGAATAAGCCATAAATCAAAATTAACATTACTATATGCATGATAAACTCTTTTACCTTTTATTCTTTTTTTAGATTTATTAGGACTGTCTAGTTTATCACACAATTCAAGATTTCTTTTAAACTCTACATCATTAAAATCATAATCAAATATAGCAGCACTATCAGATTCTTCATAAGTCTTATTTAATCTAAATGGTCTGTCTATTATAGTATTAAACTTGACTACTCTCCTTGGGAAATCTTTAATAAGATATGCTAGATGATTTAAATACATCTCTTCTTGTTGTCCTTCACAGATACATAAATATGTTTTTCTATATAAGGCCATCGATTTCT
>CAZIII010000188.1:0-4305 GCA_964539425.1 uncultured Tissierellaceae bacterium
TTTATAGGCCATGGTTCACCTATGAATATCATATCAGATAATGAATATACTAGAAGCATTTATAATATCTGCGAAAACTTACCTACACCAAAGGCAATTGTAGTAGTGACCGCTCACTGGATGTCAGATGGAGCTACTGCAGTAACTACTACAGAGAATCCAGAGCTTATATATGATTTTTATGGATTTCCAGAGGAATTATATAAGGTAAAGTATCCATGCCCTGGATTCCCAGAGATTGGAGAAATCTTAGAAGATAGTAATGTCAAACCAATAGATACTTATGGTCTTGACCATGGAGTATGGTCAATATTGAAGTATATGTATCCAAAGGCAGATATTCCTGTAGTTGCCATGAGCATTGACATTGCCCAGCCTGCTGAATTCCATTATGAAATGGGACAAAAACTTAAATTCTTAAGAGAAAACGATATTTTAGTCTTAGGAAGTGGAAATATTGTCCACAATCTGTATTTAGCAGATATGAATTCTGACTCTGACCCATATGACTGGGCGATTGATTTTGAAAAAGAAGTAATAAGGAATATTGGATCAAGGAATTTTAAATCATTAGTTGAATATGGAGACAAGAAAACCAAATCTATTCCTACTAGAGATCACTATTTACCACTATTATATATATTAGGTATGGTCGATAAGGATGATACAGTAGAAATAATCTATGAGGGTATTCAAAACAAGTCAGTATCTATGTTAAGTTTTTTATTTAAGTAATTTTATTATAAGGCTAGCTTTTAAGCTGGCCTTATATTTTACGGAGGGATGTTTATGAAAAAGGTTAAAAAACCAAAAAAACCAATAATATATTATTACGCCATTACAATGCTAGTAGTAACCATACTTAATGCTTTTGTATTTCCAACATTGCTAAAACAACAAATTACAGAAGTGGATTATGGAACATTTTTAGCACAGATAGAAGAGGGAAAGATTGAAAAGGTTGAAATTCAAGATAATAAAATTGCCTTTGTCGCTTTAGATGAAGAGGGAAAAGAAGCTTTGTTTATAACAGGTAAAATGGATGATCCTGATCTAGTAAATCGTTTAAATGAACAAAAAGATAAAATCAGTTTCTTAGAAGTAATTCCAAAGGAAAGATCTCCAATTGTAGATTTTCTATTAACTTGGGTTGTCCCAATATTTTTCTTTGTCATAATAGGTCAATTACTTTCCCGCAATTTGCAAGGTAAAATGGGTGGCAATGCCATGAGTTTTGGAAAAAGTAATGCAAAGGTATATGTAGAGGCACAAACAGGAAAGACATTCGCCGATGTTGCTGGACAAAATGAAGCAAAAGAAGCCCTGACTGAAATCGTCGACTTCTTACACAATCCAAAAAAATATGCTGAAATTGGCGCACAACTTCCTAAAGGAGCCTTACTTGTAGGTCCTCCTGGAACAGGTAAAACCTTGCTTGCTCAAGCAGTTGCAGGAGAAGCAAAGGTTCCCTTTTTCTCCATATCAGGATCTGAGTTTGTTGAAATGTTTGTAGGTATGGGTGCAGCCCGTGTTCGTGATTTATTTAAGCAAGCACAGGAAAAAGCTCCTTGTATAGTCTTTATTGATGAAATTGATGCAATCGGTAAAAAGCGTGATAATTCAGGTATGGGTGGAAATGATGAGCGTGAACAAACACTAAATCAGCTACTTACAGAAATGGATGGATTTGATGGTAGTATAGGAGTTGTCATTTTAGCTGCAACTAATAGACCTGAAACATTAGATAAAGCACTTTTACGTCCTGGTAGATTTGATAGGCGTATTCCTGTAGAATTACCTGATTTGAAGGGTCGTGAAGACATATTGAAAGTACATGCTAAAAAAATTAAAGTAGAAGATAGTGTTGACTATAATACCATTGCTAGAGCCACCTCAGGTGCATCAGGAGCAGAGCTTGCCAATATTATAAACGAAGGAGCCCTAAGAGCCGTTAAATTTGGAAGGACTAAAGTCAATCAAATAGATTTAGAAGAATCTGTGGAAACTGTAATAGCAGGATATCAAAGAAAAGGTGCTGTTATTTCTCCAAAAGAAAAACTTATTGTTTCCTATCATGAGATTGGACACGCATTGGTAGCCGCTAAGCAAAAAAACACTGCCCCTGTACACAAGATAACCATTATTCCTAGAACTTCTGGAGCCTTGGGTTATACAATGCAAATTGAAGAAGATGAGCGCTTTTTAATGTCCAAGGAAGAATTATTTAATAGAATAGTTACATTGACTGGTGGGCGAGCTGCTGAGGAAGTAATATTCGATTCAATTACAACTGGAGCATCTAATGATATTGAACAAGCAACAAAAATTGCAAGGGCAATGATAACTCGATATGGAATGAGCGATGACTTTGGCATGATGGCATTAGAAACCGTTTCAAATCAGTATCTAGGGGGAGACCCTTCTCTAGCTTGTTCCCCTGAGATGTCCTCTAAAATAGATGAAGCTGTACTTCAAATTATCAAAGAGGCATATGAAAAATCAAAGACTATTCTAAGGGAAAACATAGATAAACTTCATGAATTATCAGAATATCTACTTGAGAAAGAGACCATAAGTGGTGAAGTTTTTATGGAAATCCTAAATAATCCAGAGAATAAATATAATAAGGAGAATAATGATAATATTTAGTATTATAAAGATAAAAACCAGCATTCTAGCTGGTTTTTATCTTTACCAAGATATCATTTCCTATAAACTAATCCCATTTATATAATTCTTTTGATGTTTTATCTTTGGACTTATTATGAAGTTTTTCCTTCTTTTTAATATTCATCCTTTCTTTTTTAGCAGCATATTTAGCTTCTCTTTGAAGCTTAATGTAATTATTCCACCTGTCATCAGATAGGCTTCCACTTGATAGTGCATTTTTAATAGCACAACCAGGCTCTTTTCCATGGGTACAATCTTTAAACTTACATTGGGTCATTAATTCTTCTATTTCAGAAAATGTTGTATCTAGTCCATCTTCAATATTCCATAGTGATAATTCCCTCATCCCAGGAGTATCTATTATCATTGTTCCATTATTTAGCATAATTAGTTGTCTATGGGTAGTTGTATGTCTACCTTTGCCATCATCTTCTCTAATATCATTGACCTTCATTATACTTTCACCAGATAGAGCATTCACTAAAGATGATTTCCCCACACCTGAAGACCCTAAAAATACTATGGTTTCCTTTGGTTTGAGATAATCCTTTAATTCATCTATCCCCTCCCCAGTTACAGAACTAATATAGAATATTGGCACTCCGATTCCCACTTCTTCTATCTGTGTGGAGAATTCATCTATATCTTCCACTAAATCAGACTTAGTCAAAACAATGGCTGGACTAGCTCCACTTTCCCAAGCAATTGAAAGATATCTCTCCATTCTTTTTATATTAAAGTCATGATTCAAGGAAGAAATAATAAATACATGGTCGAAGTTTGCAGCGATCATTTGCTCCTTTTGATAATGTGTATCAAATCTGGAGAATTTACTCTTTCTATCCAATACAGTATATATTATATCTTCTCCATAGGGATTTGCCTTAATTGAAACGAAATCTCCTACTGCAGGATATATAATATTATAATTATCATTATAAAATATTGATCCTTTCAACTTTGCTCCCTTTTCCATACTATCATATCCAATGATATACATCTCCTTGTGCACTGCCATTACCCTTGCTGGTACAAAAACATCTTTACCAGTGTTAATTGCTTCCATTTGTGTTTTAAAATTATTTGTGAATCCATAGTCTTCAATTTTTTTACTCATTCATTTCCTCCATTATCATCAATTTTTTATTCAACTCTTTATCCTCAAGCCAATTATTTATATTCTTTTCCATAAAACATCTCTCCTTTCTAAACCCTAAAAATGGGCACAAAAATACCGTAGACAAAACCATTCATGGATATCTACGGTAATATTATTTAATTATTATCCAGTTGGGAAAGGTTGATTCTACGGCGCAAGGTTAATTGCATGGCAAATAGACATACCACTCCTACTCATACCTTGGCCCATATTTGATTTTATTGAGTAACCACCATTATTATCCTTATCATATTAAATCAAATCCTCCTTCCAATACTATAATTTTAGTATATATAAGACAAATACTGTTGTCAAGAGAAATATTTGACACAAAGGTGACACAAAGGGACGGTTCTCTTGTGTCATTTTGGATTCACTTTTTATCTTAATTTCCTTTTTTGCTCTCGATTTAAGCCTGCTGTAACGTCATCAAATAAAGTTCCTAATTCATCATTAAATTCTCTGTATAAAGAAGG
>CAZIII010000189.1:0-4294 GCA_964539425.1 uncultured Tissierellaceae bacterium
CACTGGGGACCTGCAGCGTGGGCATTATACTGTGTATTTGCTCTTTGTGTATCATACCATTTCCTTGTAAGAAAGAAAGAAGGACTAAGTGTAAGTGCAGTGGTAGGGCAAGTAATAGGAGAGAAATGGTCAAAGGGATTTCTAGGGAAGATAATGGATTTTATTTATATATTTAGTTCCATTGGAGCAATTGGCTTGGCTTTAGGTTTAAGTATGAATATGATTGCTGAAGGGATTAGTGCAGTTACAGGATTAGAAAATACTTTTATGCTTAAAGTTATTCTTATATTAATATGTACAGCAATTTATTCCTTCAGCTCAATTATTGGAATAGAGAAAGGTCTTTCAAAACTTGCCGATTGGAATACTATAGCTTTCTTAGGTTTTGCTGTTTTTGTCTTACTTGTTGGACCGACTATATATACCATAGATAATTTCGTAAACAGTTTAGGAATAACGATACAAAACTATTTTAGAATGAGTTTATGGTCAGATCCTTACAATGTGAGTCAAGGGTTTAATAAAGATTGGACAGTGTTTTTCTTCTTATATTGGCTAACATTCGCACCGTTTTTAGGATTATTTACTACTAGTGTATCAAAAGGAAGAAAGATAAAGGAAGTAATAGCAAATATGCTTATAAGTGGTTGTTTAGGAATACTTTTCTTCAATGGAATATTAGGTAGCTACGCAATGCACTTAAACTTAACTGGAGAAGTTAATGTTGTAGACCTTTTAACTAAAGTAAGTGGAGATAAAGCTATTATAGAGATTCTAAATACATTACCTCTAGCAGCCATAGCCATAGCCGTATTTGTAATTGTAGCAATACTTTTCCTAGCCACTACACTAGACTCTACAGCTTCTACTCTAGCATCAGTTTCAATAAAAGGTCTAAAGGAGGGAGAGCAATTTTCTCCTATGCTTAGATTTTTCTGGTGCATAATGTTATCACTTGTTCCCCTTACAATGATTTTTATCGATGCTTCACTTGATACCTTCAAGACCTTATCTATAGTAACAGCGGTACCGATGCTAATTTTGCTCATAATAATGATTTATGGTTTTATTAAGCATATGAGACAAGACTTCGGATTGAAGACTAAAGATCAAATCATAGAACAGATGGTGGAAAATGACAAAAACATGGCGGATTCTGCTAATGTATAAACGGCCTTAAAAGCGAGTATGTAAAGTTTACTTAATCCAATAAGAAGAACCTTTCGTAGGTTCTTCTTATTTTCAAGTATGACTGGAATAATTGTGGAAAGAAGTTGTAGAAGTTTATAAAAAAGTTCTTCCACCAAGGGGGTCGATGCTATTACCATTTGAATAAAGTGGTTATGGTTCGTTCTATGATGAACGAGATAGATTTAATGAGGAATTAAATAATTTTATAGAGATGAACAATTAAAATACAAAATAATCATGAGCATCCAAAAGGGTGCTTTCATTTTATCAATCTTTTATAGCCAAGTTTATGCTATTGTAACCTTAATAAATGTCATAATGGTGAATAAATTTAAACTCTGTAAATAATTAAATGGGGGAAGTAACAATAAGGAGAATTGTGTAAAGTGTGGAGGATCATTAGGACCTAATGTTGTCTTATTTGGAGAAGGGCTACCAGAAGATCAATTAAATAGGGCAATTGAAGAAATAGAGAAGGCTAGTTTAGTTATAGTAATAGGTACGAGTTTGATGGTTTATCCAGCAAATCAACTTCCTAATATTACAAAAGGTAAGAAAGTCTATATTAACAAAGAGTTAAACTTCACAAATAAATTCGATCTTTCTTTAAATGAAAAGGTGGAGAACTCTTACAGGTTTTAGATGATATTATAAGTAGATAAGTTTTTAGCCGGTTAAAAACAAAAATATAAACGGTTGTATTATTTAAAAGTGCCTGCTTATCACATTTGTAATTGACTAAATACAATTTAATATATTTAAAAATCCGGTTAATTAGTTAATAAAATTTGATTATATACTGGCCTTAATTTTAAAAGGCGACTAAACAGATCGCAATTGAAGACTTTATACATAAGAGTTTTGATTAAAAAGTACTGTAAATAACATATAGAAACAGAAAAAGAAGTCTACACATATTGCACAGTGTAGACTTCTTTTTTATAACAATTAGGATGCGCCATTCACTGATTTTAGATAATTTCATATAAGAAGGATAGATAGTTTGATTTAAAGAAACGAAAGCTATTATTCGACATTATCTATATTTATGTCGATTTATCTATATTGTCTCGATTGAAATCTATATATATTGTGATAAAATTTAGATATTAATGTATGGGGTGATAAAATGGATTATCGAGAGAGTTATAATCGCAATTTAATTATTGAAGATATAGAGACTAAAATCCTTAGTAGCGAGGATAAAGTTCTTAAACTAGTAAAGAGTAAAGGTGAAATAACTAGACGTGATGTAGAGGAACTCCTTGGATGTTCGGCCTTTCCAGCAACAAAGATTTTGAATACCCTTATTAAGAAGGCTCAAATTGAAAAGATAGGATCTGCTAGAGCTACAAGGTACATTTTTAAGAAATAATAGGCTATGATGCGTGCCACTTAAAGATTATATCCAACAATTAATTTAACTAAGGAGTGAGAACCATGCTAATCCAATGCACCAAAGCTTTATTAGACAAAATTAATATTGATAAAAATAAACTAGTATCTGCCGAAGGACAAGAGCAATATCCAGAAAGCTTTATTTCCTGGCATGCTAATTTAATAAACTTAAATAGAAGAAAAGCAATTATACTTATGAATAACGAGACAAGGTATTCTGTTGTTATTTACAGACCAACACCGAAAGATTTTACCAGAATTGATAAACTTATTAAAGAAGCAATAATAGTTGCTTTACGTATGGAAGGTGTGGGCGAAGATGTAATAGAAAGCTATATGGATAAAGCTGGTGAGATTTCATTTTCAAAGACAGCAAATCGTAGTATGGTAGCAAAGATGAATAATGCTGTTAGAGATATAGAATTTATGATGAGATATCTTGATGAAAATTCTAAAATTCAAAGATTCATAAGCATTATAACAGGAAGATTCATACAAGGTTCTCTTTCCTCTGAGGGGTATCACCCTATAGATAAAATGATTGAATGCCTTAATATGTATTGTAATGATGAAAGGAATGATCTGAAGTCTATCTTAGATATAGATCTATATCAACTAAAAATACAAATTGAGATGGATGGTTTTGATATCTGGAGAAGAGTTTTAGTACCGTCAACATATTCCTTTAGGCATCTTCACAATATTATTCAAACGGTATTTGATTGGCAGAATTATCATTTGCATCAGTTTGAAGCCAAAAAAGAAGGTGCTAAGACAAAGCAGATTATAATGGATGATGATCCTGAAACATTAGAGTGGTTAGATTTTGAAACCTATGATATCATTCAAGAAAGATTTGTAGCTCTTTATGAGATTCTTCCGGAGTTTGGTGAGGTTACATATCAATATGATTTTGGTGACAACTGGGAGCATACTATAACACTTGAAAAAGTAACTAAGTCGACTAAATTTGAAGCAACTTTTTTGGAAGGAAGTGGAGAAAGACCACCAGAGGATGTGGGAGGATCCTGGGGATATCAGGAATATATGCGCATTATGTCGGACGAATCAGACCCTGATTATGAAGATATGAAAATTTGGTCTAATAGTCAAAAGGAGAAGAAATTGAGTCCTGAAGAGATGAAACTTCGTCTAAGTAGAGCCATTAGTGGTTATGAATATTAAATATTAAAATAGCAAAAAGAAACTATGTTATTTATAAGGTGTATAGAGATAGATATTTGCACGATATGAAAATTGCTCAGGAATTTGCAATGAAAAAGGTATAGATGAATTTTCATATTTCCACACTATACACAATTATATTAACTTCAGAGACAATATAATAAGAAAAGGGGCAATATCAGCCTATGAGAGTGACAGATGGACGTTTTCTTGAAATTTGAGGACAAGTGAAACGTCCATCATTTTAATTCTGTTTTTTTACCATTTTGTATTCATCATAAAGTTTGAAATATGGACAATAAGTAGTTGTATAGCTCATAAATCTTTCCAGATCATCCTGATCCAGATTCATCATACAAGTATATTCATTATATTCTTCATCAAAGTCATAGTATACGCAGTTATCACAATTGTTGAACGTCAAATTAAATGATGCTTGTATCCTCACTTTATTCAAAGTTATATATCCCTCAATTCTTCAAAATAGTCAGTGCTATTGAAGGGCTATCGTCATTATAAA
>CAZIII010000190.1:0-4288 GCA_964539425.1 uncultured Tissierellaceae bacterium
ATGGGCTCCCTTAGGGTTTTCACCAGTAGCACCTTTCAGACCAGTAGGGCTTTTATTACTGCCTCATCTACTATATTTCCCTTGCATTTCAAGGCCAATCCTGTACCACCAATGATGTTCCCACTGCCTGGTAATATACCTACAGAAGTTATCCCTGATTTTCTAAAGCTTTCAAAGGCTTGGTCTCTCATATTGATACCATCACGAACACTACATAAAGGTGTTAAAGGATTAGTGCTTTCATTTGTATCATTGCCCTCCCAGCCCCGTCCACTTTCAGATAATCCGACATGACAATGTGCCTCGATAATTCCTGGAGTTATGGTCCTTCCTAGGACATCAATTATTCTTTCACAATTGGATACATCAATATCCTTTCCTATATCTAATATCTTTCCATCTTTTATAATTATTTTGCCATTTTCAATTACTCCATTAGAAATTGTTTCTAATTTGGCGTTTATTATTGCTAACATTTTACTTTCCCTCCTAGGCATATAACATTTATAGTTTAAAACATTACTATTATATTTTAACATATTTTATGACTTATACTAACTTATTTCGAGCATCTAATGAATTGTATAAAAAATATAGATATCAAAAAGCAACAAAAAGAACCGTCCCCAGTGCTTTTTAAAATAACATTAAATAACAGTATGTCCCTATGTTTAGATTATCATATTTGGGTAATATATATAACGTAAGTGATAACGATTATCATTAACTTCCGTATAATAGATTACTAACAGACTTTAATAATATAAGGAGGCAAAATTATGAGATTCGAAGATTATAATCCTCTAGAAGGAAAGCATTACAATATTTTAGATATTAATGGTGAAGTAATAAAAGAAGAAGAACTTCCATCCCTTTCAGATGATCAATTATTATATCTTTACAAGACCATGTTATATACACGAACTATAGATGAAAAAGCATTATCCTACCAAAGACAGGGACGAATGCTAACATATGCTCCAAATACAGGTCAAGAAGCTGCTCAAGTAGGTAGTGCTTATGCTATGGAAAAAGATGATTGGCTAGTACCTTCTTTTAGAGAGTTGGGCGCTTGGTTGGTTAAGGGTGTTCCCCTTAAAAATATTTATCTTTATTGGTATGGTAATGAATGGGGAAGCCATATGCCTGAAGGCGTAAAAGTGCTCCCTGTATCTGTGCCTATTGCCTCCCAGTTCCAACACGCTACAGGAATTGCTATGGCAAATAATATTAAAGGAGAAAAGAATGTAGTAGTTGCTTATGTAGGAGATGGAGGTACTTCTCAAGGTGATTTCCATGAGGCCTTAAACTTCGCTGCAGTCTTTAAAGCTCCAGTTGTATTTATTATACAAAATAATCAATATGCTATTTCGGTTTCTCGAAAGGAACAAACAACAAGTAGAACCCTTGCTCAAAAATCTATTTCCTATGATATGCCAGGTATAGTCGTAGATGGTAATGATATTTTCGCTATGTACTCTGCTACAAAGAATGCAATAGATAGGGCAAGAAATGGTGAAGGTCCTTCCTTGATTGAAGCCTTTACCTATAGATTAGGAGCTCATACTACATCCGATGACCCTACAATTTATAGGGAAGATTCCGAAGTAGAAGAATGGAAGAAAAAAGATCCAATATTAAGATTAAAAAAATATCTATTAGATAAAAACATATTAACTGAGGAATGGGATGAGAAGACTAAAAAGGAATTAGAAGTAGAGGTAATGTCTACTTTTGAAGCAATTGAAGATAAATCAGATACTGAAATTGAAGATATATTTAAATATCAATATGAAACTATGCCTTCGAATTTAGAGGAACAATTAAATGATTACAAAGCTTTTTTAGAAGGAGGTAAATGATCATGAGTAATAAATTAAATATAGTTCAGGCTGTAAATCAGGCTTTAATGAATGAAATGGAAAATGATAGAACAGTAATTGTCTACGGCGAAGATGTTGGTCTTGAGGGTGGAGTTTTTAGGGCTACTGTTGGACTGCAACAAAAGTTTGGAAAAGAAAGAGCCTTTGATACACCCCTTGCTGAATCTGCAATTGTAGGTACTGGTGTAGGTATGGCTATCAATGGGCTAAAGCCTGTGGTTGAAATGCAATTCATGGGCTTTTCATATCCTGCTTTTAATCAAATAATATCTCATGTTTCTAGAATGCGTAATCGTACTAGGGGTGGACTTACACTTCCTATGGTTATTCGTGGTCCTTATGGTGGGGGTATTCGAGCATTGGAACATCATTCTGAAAGTACAGAAGCAATTTATGCTCAAATACCTGGTCTAAAAGTTGTTATCCCTTCTACTCCTTATGATGCAAAGGGACTTCTTATAGCTGCAATTAGGGATCCTGATCCTATTTTGTTTTTAGAGCCAAAACGTATCTATAGGGCCTTTAAACAAGATATACCAGAGGATGCTTATGTCCTTCCAATTGGAAAGGCAAAAATTGTAGAAGAAGGTAGTGATGTGACAATCATTGCTTGGGGTGCTATGGTTCGAGATGTACAAAAAGCTAGTGAAATGGTAAAAGAAAAAGGAATTAATCCTGAAATAATAGATCTTCGTACTATTTCTCCAATAGATAGGGAAACTATTATTGAATCTGTCAAGAAAACTGGTAGAGTCATAGTAGTTCACGAAGCACCTAAATCCTTTGGTGTAGGTGCTGAGATTATTTCTATTGTAAATGAGAAAGCTTTCTTGTATTTAGAAGCTCCCCCAGCTAGGGTAACTGGTTTCGATACGATTTTCCCATTACCAAGGGGAGAAAAGCACTATATCCCATCCCCTGAAAGAATCTCAAAAACCATTGAAGAAGTAGTTAAGTATTAAATTTGAGGAGGATATATTATGAAATTTGAATTTCGTTTTCCAGATATAGGTGAAGGTATAAGAGAAGGAACCTTAATGAAATGGATGGTCCATGAAGGAGAAAATATAGAAGAAGGTCAATCTGTGGCTGAAGTTGAAACAGATAAAGTTACTACAGAAATACCTTCTCCAAGAACAGGTAAAGTTTTAGAACTGAAATTTGAAGAAGGAGATACTATTGAAGTAGAACAGGTATTTATTACTATAAATACTGGTGAAGAATCCGAAACTCCTCAAGCCTCCATGGAGCAAGAAATAGTAGAGGAAGAAACTGCAGGAGTAGTAGGAGAAGTAATAGCTACTTCAGAATTAATTCCTGCTAGTACAGAGGGTATTGTTAGCCAAGTAAAAGAAGTAGATACAAAGAAAAAAATCTTGGCTACACCTGTTGCTCGACAATTAGCAAAGGATTTAAATGTAGATATAACAAATATTCAAGGTACTGGCCCAAATGGTAGGGTCATGAAAGAGGATATAAATAAGGCTAAAGAAATTAATCAACCTATCCAAAAATTAAAATCAGCTGAAATCTCTGGAGACAGTATTGTATCCAGTGAAAGTGAAAGATTTGAGAGAATTCCACTTACAAGAATTCGAAAGACAATTGCAGACCAAATGGTGGTATCTAGGTTTACAATACCTCATACAACTGCAATGGATGAAATAGATATTACTGCACTTGATGAATTTAGAAGCAAATATAAGGATAAGTTGAAGTCTGAGGATATTAATTTAACCTATTTACCTTTCATTATCAAAGCAGTTATCAATATATTAAAAGAATATCCTGAATTCAACTCTTCATATGATATGGAAAATCAAGAGCTTATATTAAAACACTTCTATCACATGGGTATAGCTACTGATACTGATAGAGGCTTGATGGTACCAGTACTTCGAGATGCAGACAAAAAATCTATAGTTGATATTGCCAAGGAAATTGAAGATTTAACTAGTCGTGCTAAAAACAACAAGTCTGAACTTCATGAGCTAAAGGGTAGCACCTTTACTATTACTAACTTTGGTTCTATTGGAGGACTATTTGGAATTCCAATTATCAACTACCCTGAGTCAGCAATCTTAGGTATGGGCCGTATTGTTAAAAAACCTATAGTGAAAGATGATGAAATAGTAATTGCAAAAGTTCTACCTCTATCCCTTTCCTATGATCATAGAATAATTGATGGTGCCAGTGGAGCTCGCTTTTTAAACAAGTTAGCCCAACTCTTATCTGACCCTGAAATATTACTACTGAAATCTTAGAAAGGTAAAGGTGATGAGATGAATAAATACGATCTTATTATTCTAGGTGGAGGCCCCGGGGGCTATGTGGCTGCTATTAAAGCAGCCCAACTAGGTGCTAAAGTAGCCGTAGTTGAAAAAGAAAAGCTTGGTGGGGTTTGT
>CAZIII010000191.1:0-4231 GCA_964539425.1 uncultured Tissierellaceae bacterium
AAAGATTAATAAAAGAAGTAGAGGCTATTGTAGAGGAATGGCATGAAGAACAATAGTATTTAATTACAAAAAAACCCTCTCGTGTTAACTAGGATATACTAATAGTGCTGCAAGAGTTTTCTTTGGCAGTGCATATTTTTCAAACATGACTAAGTATAAGCCATTATTTGTAATCCTTACGGCTGGATTACTATATTGGTCATATAGTATTATTGAAAAGAAAAAGTCCAGTAAAACTACCAAGATAATATTTTGGCTAGCAGCTATTATATCTATACTAATAATTTATTTACCAAATATTATTGGTATGGTAAATAAGTTATAATATTGAGCTGGTTGGTATTGAAATATGATTTTTAGTTATAAAAAGCATTTGGATATTTAATTTATTCTGGAAAGAGAAGGATTTTCTAGAAACATGTCGAATATAGACTATATAGAGATATAAAGGGGAGAGGTAAACATGGATACTATTGAAAATAAGTTTTCAAAAAGAACTATTATCTTGATAATATTAATCATCATAGGACTCCTGTCAAGATTTATTGTAACAAAAATAGTAACAGCACCTGATTTTAATGCTACAACAATAGCTTCACTAGATGATAAAAAAGTTACAGTACTTAAACTAGCAGGAACTGCTGCAGCAGCTTCAACAGCTATAACTCTTATACCAGGAGATGCAGCAATGCCAATTGCAGATCAAATAGCAGAATTGACCCCATATTTCATTGTAATTTTAGGTGCAATTTTACTGGAAAAAATGCTAGTAGGAGTAGTAGGTTACATATCCTTTGCCTACATAATACCTTTTGCCTGTATATTAGGGATTGCCTACTTATATTCAAGGAAGGAAGTACTTGGAAGCCTTGCAATAAAATTAGCTATATTTGGAGTTATAATATTTACAGCGATACCTGTGAGTATAAAAGTAAGTGATGTGATATACGAATCATACAAGGGATCAATAGAACAAACCTTAGAAACAGCAAATCAAAACAAAGACTATATCGAAGAAAAGAAGCAAGATATATATGAAGAAGATAAAAAATGGGTTGAAAAGATAGGTGATTATTTATCCAATCTGACTTCAAATATAGGAAATAGTATAAATGATATGGTGAAAAAGGGAGAAGACACATTAAGTGCCTTCCTAGATGCCATTGCAATTCTAATAATTACCTCCTGCTTTATTCCTATAGTTATACTACTAATCTTTGCCTGGATTCTAAAAATCCTCTTTGGTTTTGATGCAGGGGGTGTAGCAACAATTTTTCAGTCGAGAATTAAGGCCCATAAAAGTAAGGACAGAGGGTAGAGGGTACTTCATATAAGGACAAGTCCAATTATATTTTAAGGTAATTGAAATATATGGGCATTAGATTTCTTGTAAAATGGGAGGGGTTTCTTTGGTTGACATTGACTCAATACGTAATGATAAGAATTTGAAACCTGTTTTCTATAATGATAAATGCGATAAGTATGATTATGTGATTGCAGTTGGTTGTGGAGCAATAGCCGGTATGGTTGATATCTTTTTTGTAGGCGCACCAGGAGATAGTATGCTTCAATCATGGGCAGATACTCAGGTAGATAAAACTGTAATGTGTTTTGCTAAAACTTGTGGATGGTCACCACGAGAAGGGAAAGAAAATAGTATGGCCAGTGCTATTGGTTTCTTAGAAAAGAAGTTCCCCGTAAATTATGATCAACGACATTCAGCTGATGTGGGTGAAGTATTTAGTATGTCTACTAGAAATCACCATATGAAATCATTGGGCCATTCTCCAGATATTATTGGTTTGTTTTTCTCAATACTGAATCAATTCACATCAACATCATCTTTCCTAAACAATGGACAGTTAATAACAGTGAAAACAGATACTTTTGAACTTCAGGGTCATAATTTTGTTTCAAAATTATTCTGTGGCATAGCAAACTGGTTCGGCCATATTATGTCAGATATCGCTGGAAGTTCTGGTGCATCTGGAAGAGGTAGCGGTATTGTTATTCCATTCTATGAATTATTCCAACTATTTGATTTTGGGAGTTTCCAAGTTGGAAAGAATAGAAACACCTTAGCAACCGTTGCAACTAAGGTATTTCAAGAAGGATACGATGCAAGATTTGGCCTGACAATGGCAATCCCTGTTGTGTTATGTGATTTGTCAATTAAATTGATATGGGCTATCAAACATTACTTTTATCATAAAAGGCCTTTTTTAGAGTGTATCCCAACAAAAAAACATGATGATCTTAGACTCATGTTAATAATTGGTGATGGAACACTGTGCCTTATGGATGGAGCAGATGCAGCCATTCGTTCAGGAGGTAACTGGGTAAACTTCTTCTTAAGGTTAAATATTGTTGCTTGGTATAGATTGGTTTCTTTAGTATTTAGAGATGTATGTATCCGTTTGGGCATCAGTTTCCCGCTCCAAAGGCAATTAGATGCATATATTAGAATCAACGAAGCATTGGCTTTATACTTATCACAGCTTGAACAAATTGACATGGACCTTTTCAAAGAAGAAACTGAAAAATACAACAAAATACTTGTAATGATGGAGAATACTAACAATGAAGAAGAATTGAATTTATTGTTGAGAAATGAGTATGAATCATTTGGTTTCAAACTACCTTATAATGATGATTTTGATGATTTCATGAAGAATGATTCTTCAGCATTGGAGTTTAAATGATGTTTAAATGCGATAAGTGTGGTGAATGTTGCAGAAATTTGCACAAGTCACCGATATATGATTATTTACATAATGGAAATGGAATTTGCCGTTATTTGAAAGGAAATCTCTGTTCTGTTTATGAAAATAGGCCAATAATTTGTAGAGTAGATGATTTCTATGAAGTTATGCTTAAAGAGAAGTTAGACTATGAGAAATACCTTCAGCTTAATTATAAGTACTGTAAGGAACTTAAAAAGTTATAGGGGGAATGATTATGCCATTACCATTATTTCTAGGAATAGGAGCTGCTATTGTAGGTGCAGCAGGAATAGGTGCAGGAATAAACGGTACTGCAAAAATGAAGGAAGCAAAAGATACAATGGAGTCTGCCAACAGACAAAATGACAAAAATATCGAGCGTTTTAAAAAAGAAAATACTGCTACTAGCAAGGATATGGATAAGATTGGTAAACTTGAATTAGAAATTTTATATAGTTTTAGCACATTTGCTGATGTGTTTGAGCAGATTAAAAATAGACCTACATTTGAGAATTACACTAAGAACGGAATCAAGCTCCCAAAATATGATGGAGAAAAATTGAAAGAGGTTTCAGTTGGTGCTGGTGTTCTTATTGGAGGGCTTGGAGGCGCTGGATTAGGTGCAGCAGGTGGTTTTGCAGCTGCTGGTGCAACTACAGCAGCTATTATGGCATTAGGTACTGCTTCTACTGGTACGGCCATTGCTTCTTTGAGTGGAGCTGCTTTGACTAATGCTACTTTAGCAGCATTGGGGGGTGGAGCAATAGCTGCTGGTGGCGGTGGAATTGCTCTTGGTACTACAATATTAGGTGCTACTACATTGGGTATTGGATTACTTGTTGGTGGAGTTATCTTCAACTTTACTGGTGGGAAATTATCTGATAAGGCAGATGAAGCATGGGATCAGATGAAGAAAGCTGAGGGGCAGATAAATACAATTTGTGCATATCTTATTAATCTAAGAAAAATATCCAATAAATATTACGATACCCTTTCATCAGTAAATGATATTTACCAGAAACACTTAAATGGATTAACAAGTATTGTTACTATATTAGGACATAAGGATTGGAACACTTTTACTAATGAGGAAAAGAAGATCACAGAAAATACTGTTCTTCTGGTTGGATTACTTTATAACATGTGTAAGGTTGAATTAGTATTAAAAGCAAAAAAAGAAGGAGATATTAATTCCATCAATACTTCTGAGATTGAGGATTCTATAAATAAAGCAAAGACTATAATTGTAGATAGATTCTAACAGAAAGACAACCTCCAGTCATCAAGGTCAGGAGGGTATATTTCTTTCATGACTTATTCATTGAAAGTCCTATATGGTAGGATAGTTGTAGTAAAGAAAAAAGATTGCATGAGATTAAAATGAATTTGAAATATAAAAAGTTGATGTTTTACATCAACTTTTTGTTTTTTAATAATGGTGCTATTTTTTAGCCAATTACATAATCAGGTAAACAATTATACCAGTGAACATAGGTATCTCCATTTAA